>DYZF01000093.1 GCA_020741375.1 Tessaracoccus flavescens | reverse complement strand
ATCAGAGGGTGAGTTCGCGCGGATCCGAGGTGGGCGTCACTTCGACGGCGGTGGGCGACACGACGGCACTCACCCACACCTCGTCTCCGGCGTCGATGGCGATGGGGGAGCGGGCGCTGTACTTGCGGACGTGGCCCCCGACGTTGATCCGGATCTCGCCGTAGCCGTCGGCGGGAATGGCGGTGATCACGCGTGCCGGGTGGCCGATCATGGAATCCGACTTGAAGCTGGCGCCGTCGTCCGACTTGAGCTTGCGCGTGGCCCAGACGGCCGTCCACGCGGCGAGTGCGCCGATGATCGCGCCGACGATGACGGCCAGCACCATGTTGTCGAGCAGCGCCAAGCCGAGGGCGCCCCCGAAGCCGAAGGCTCCGATGAACGCCGCGAGGCTCGAGATGGAAAACAGGTCGCTGTCGAGGGCGTCGAGGTGGAGGACACCGTCGAGAAGATCGCCGACAACCAGAGTGACCAGCACGAGCGCAACCCCGACTCCCCCGATGATGAAGAAGGTCGTCACGGTGGGGCCCCCTGGCTCAGAGTGTGCGGCTGACCTCCAGCCTACCGGGCGAGGCAATCAGGCCGCGTCGGACCGGGGTCTGATCCGGGCGGCCTGACTACACTGGCCCGTGCGCCCTCGTAGCCCAATTGGCAGAGGCAGGCGGCTTAAACCCGCCCCAGTGCGGGTTCGAGTCCCGTCGAGGGTACGCCCAACGCGAGCCTCCGTTACTCGCGCGGCTCGCTGCTTGGAGCGGCAGGCTCCGGCACGTCGACGTCGAGGTCTGCGGGCTCACCGTCGTCCGGCAGCAGGCTGATCACCTCGCCGAACTTCGGCACCACCGCCACCCAATCCAGCTCATCCTCGATCCGGCGCTCGAAGTGCTCGGCCACATGCTGCTCGCCGTGGACGACGAACACCTCCTCGGGCTCCTTGTCCAGATCCTTCAGCCAATCCATCAGGTCTGAGGCGTCGCCGTGCACGGAGAACTGGTGGCTGCGCATGATCTCGGCCTTGACACGCACGTAGCGACCGTTGATCTTGACGTTGCGCGCGCCCTCCTCCAGCGCGCGGCCCCGAGTCCCCTCGGCCTGGAAGCCGGTGAGGACGACGGAGTTCTTCGGATCCGGCAGCGTGCGCAGCAGGTGGTACAGCACACGGCCGCCCTCCACCATGCCGGACGAGGAGATGATGATCATTGGATCCGTGCGCTTGTTGAGCGCCTTCGAATCCCGTGACGACCGCGCCTCGCTGAGGTTGAGATCCGTGAAGTCGTCGACGCTGATGTCGTCGGCCAGTTCACCGAGCGACTCGTCGCGGTACACGTCGAGCGCCCTGAGCGACATAGGGCCGTCGACGACGACCGGCACGTCGGGGATGCGCCCTTCGCGTCGGAGTTGGGTCAGCGCGTGGAGGACCGTCTCGGTGCGGTCGATGGCGAAGGCGGGGATGACCACTTGACCGCCGCGGGCGACGGTGCGGCTGATCAGCTGCGCCAGATCGTCGTGGGGCTGCTCGGGCTCGGGATGCTCGCGGTCGCCGTAGGTGGATTCGATGAGGACGATGTCGGCGCCCGGGGGAGTCTCGCGCGGCTTGAGGATCGGGTGATCGTGCCGGCCGAGGTCGCCGGAGAAGAGCACGGACCGATCACCGAAGCGCACATGGATGCTGGCCGAGCCCAAGATGTGGGCGGAGCGCACCCAGCGGGCGGTGACGCCGTCGACGTCCACGTCGGTGTTCCACTCGACGCGACGGAACAGCGGCAGCGTTTCCTCGACATCGGCGCTGGTGTAGATCGCCTCGGGGTTCTCGTGCTTGGAATAGCCGCCCTTGACGGCGTCCTTCACCGACTGCTCCTGCAGCTTGCCGGCGTCCCGCAGGACGATCTCGGCCAGCCGGATGCTGGCCTCTGTTGCCCAGATGGTGCCGCGGAACCCGTGCTTGACCAGCGCGGGCAAATAGGAGGCGTGATCCGTGTGAGCGTGCGTCAGCAGGACGTCGCTGATCGTGGCGGGGTCAACCGGAAAATCCTCACGGTTCTTGTTGCGCCACTCCTTCTCGCCCTGGAACATGCCAGCATCGACGAGGATGCGGCGATCGTCGAGGGTCATGAGGTACTTCGAGCCGGTGACGGTGCCCGCTGCGCCGAGGAATGTCAGTGTTGCCTTCTGCGGTGTGCTCATGGCTCGATCGTGGCATGACTAGCGGCTCAACGTGGCCCAACCGTGGGGATTGCGTTCGCCCGTACACTGGAGGGGTAGTCACCTACAGATAGAAGTGAGCATTCATGGCAAATCCCATTATGAGTCGGCCTGACGCTTTCACGCGTCACCACGGGCCGCAGCAGCGCCAGGCCTTCCCGCAGCAGGGATACGGCCAGCCTCAGGATCCCTACGGCCAGTACCAGCAGCCGCAGGGCTACAGCCCCTACGAGGCCCCGGCACGCCCCGGCGGCGTGATGACCCTTGACGACGTCCTCGCCAAGACGGCCATCACCCTGGGCGCCGTCGCCGTGGCCGCAGTCGCGGCCTTCATGCTGATCCCGATGTCGCTCATCACTCCCGCCGTGATCGTGTCCGCCATCGTCGGCCTGGTCACCGTCATGGTCGTCGCCGGCCGTCGTGTGCTGCCGGTGGGTGGCGTGCTGTTCTACGCCGTCGTCGAGGGCATCTTTGTCGGTGCGTTCTCGAAGATGTTCGAAATGTTCTACCCGGGCATCGTCGTGTCGGCCGTCTTGGCCACCTTCGTCGCTGCCGGCGCCACGCTGGCCGCGTACAAGTTCTTCAACATCCGCGTCACCGCCAAGTTCCGCAAGGTGGTCTTCATCGCCACCGCGGCCTTCGCTGGCGTCATGCTGGTGAACTTCGTGCTGGCGCTGTTCGGCGTCAACACCGGCCTGCGCGACATCGGCTCCGGTGCGGGGATGCTCGCCATCGGCGTCTCGCTGCTGGCCGTCATCCTCGCCGTGCTGAACCTGATCACTGACTTCGACGCCGTCGAGCGGGGCATCGCTCAGCAGGCTCCCGCCTCCGAATCGTGGCGCGCTGCGCTCGGCATCACGGTCACCATGGTGTGGCTCTACGTCGAGATCCTGCGCATCTTGTCGTACTTCCGCGGCGACTAATCACACCGGACGCGACAGTTTGCGGGCGTACTGCGCCAGCAGTCCCCGCGAACTGTTCGTCCAATGCAACTTGCGCCACGAGCGCAACGGCACCCAGCTGGCCCCACCGGTCGATCCACCCACTTCCTGGACGACGGGGTCGCTGGGTGTTGTGCATGTTGCGCCATACACCACGCGCAGGGCGTGGAAATCCTCCAGCAGGCCGGTGACCGATCGGCCCACCCAGTGCTCGGATTCGAGGGTCAGCACCCGGTTAATGACCACTTCCTGGCCGGTCTCCTCGAAGATTTCGCGGTGGATCGCCTCGGCGGGTGACTCGCCGGGATGGACGCCCCCGCCGGGCAGGGCCCAGATGCCGGGGGCGGGTGTGTGCTCGGAGTTCACGGTGCCGAGGATGCCGCGATCAGACATGACAATCGCGTAGGCGCCGATCCGCTGGTGCCGCACTGGCGTCTCCGTCGCCGACGACACGTAGACCGTGTGCCGCTCGATGGGGCGCGGATCCGCGATGGACACCTCCCGCACCAGCCAGGTGAACGCGATATCGCCGTCGCTCAGCGATGCCGCGAGTGGGCGGACCGGGACGAAGCCGTGATCAAACATCGTCACGCGAGGATTCGCCCCGTGCTCGATGTGGAAATCCGCCACGGGTGCCCCCAAGGGATGGGTGACACCGATGACGCGCATTCGGCAAGTCTAGTGGCCCTTCCAGACCCCCTTCGCGGGCAGCGTAGGAGCTCTCGGTACTCTCTCCCTGCCGCGAGAGGGCATTTGGAAGTACTCTGGTTGACGATTGACGTGGCTCCGGAACGGGTGGGGCCCTAGCGAAATGGCGGTCGAGCATGGAATTTCGTCCTGATGTGAAGCTGGATACCTCGCGCACCCGCTATGGCGGCGGGGGCGGCGGCGGTGGTCGCGGCGGCCGCATTGCGGTGGGCGGCGGCCTCTCCGGCTTGCTGGTGATCATCCTGATGATGATCTTCGGCGGAGGAAACATCGGCGATATCTTGGGTGGCGGCAGCGGCCAGCCAGCCGGGCAGCAGCAACAGCAGCCCCAGGGTCAGCAGCCTCAGTGTGAGACTGGTGCCGATATCGAGTCCAACGAGCAGTGCCGCTACGTGGCTTACGAGAATGCGCTGACCAACTACTGGTCCGGTGCGTTCTCCGACGGCTTCCAGCCGATTCAGGCGCTCCAGCTCTTCAGCGGCCAGGTGCCCACGGCCTGTGGCACCGGTTCGTCGCAGATGGGCCCCTTCTACTGCCCCGGCGACACCACGATCTACATCGACGATGTGTTCATGGGTCAGCTGCTCGAGCAGCTCGGCACAACCCGCAGCTACGCCGCCGAGGCTTACATCATCGGCCACGAGTACGGTCACCACATCTCGTACCTCACGGGCGACATGAACAAGGCCCGCTCCGGCGGCAACGATTCCGGCCCCACCTCGGGCGCCGTCCGTCTCGAGCTGCAGGCAGACTGCTACGCGGGCGTGTTCTTCAAGAACACGATCCAGGATCCCAACTCGCCGATCGAATCGATCACCCAGGACGATCTGAACCGCATCGTCGACGCGGCGCGCGCCGTCGGTGACGACCACATCCAGCAGCAGCAGGGCGGCCGCGTCGTCCCCGAAAGCTGGACGCACGGTTCTTCGCGCATGCGTCAGTACTGGGTGGCAAAGGGATTCGAGTCCGGCGACCCGAACACCTGCGACACCTTCAGCACGGACGAGCTGGGGCAGTAACCCTTACGGAGGCTCAGCCCTCCGGCTCAGTGACATCGGCGACGGTCGCCTGGAGATGATTCAGGAGGCCGTCGCCGTTCAACGTTGCGGCGACGCCGTGCGCCCCGGCGCCGATCGACACGACGCGCCCGCGGATGCGCTCGTCGGCCACTACCGGGAGTGGTGTGCGCGTGCCGAACGGCGTGATGGTGCCGCGCTCGAAGCCCGTGACCTCCAGCGCCGCGGCCGCATCCGGCATCGACAGCCGCGACACTCCCAGCAGGGCACGCAGCTTCGGCCAGCTGATCGTGCGGTCGCCCGGCACCAGCACCAGGAGGTGGTCGTCGTCGGCGCGGCGCACCACCATGGTCTTGACGATGTCGCGGGGCTCCACGCCGCGGGCCGCGGCGGCTTCGGCGAGGGAGCG
>DYZF01000092.1 GCA_020741375.1 Tessaracoccus flavescens | reverse complement strand
TGTCCAGATCAGTTAGTTGTATGCAAAATGTTACCTGCTGGGTAGCACTTTGCATACGGGCTGACTACAGCAGGTCGGTCTCTTCGTCTAGGAGGCTGGATAGGTAATGGTGTCGTCGTTGTGGAGGACCGGGGTCGCGCCCCACTGGCCGAGGGCGTGGGGCTTGGGGTCGGCGTCGCCGATCAGGTGCCAGACTCGGTCGCCGCGGGCGACGATGGCGTTGGAAATCAGCAGTCGATGGCAGCGCCACGGCACGGACTCGCTGCACATGACGGCGACGCGGTGGTCGTCGGAGAGGTTCCGTAGTTCGGCTAGGCCGGTGGTGAAGTCGTCGGTGAGGGCGTAGTCGGCGTAGTTGTGGAAGCTCTGGTTCTGCCAGGCGCCGTTGGTGGTGGGGTCGACGTCGGGGTTCCGGGGTCGTCGGCCGCCGAGGGCTTCGAGGTGGCGGTAGGCGATGCCGGCGTCGACGAGCCAGGTGGGCATGGTGTCGCGTGAGAACTGCGGGTTGCGTCGGGAGCCGGGGTGGGCGCGGACGTCGGCGATGAGGTCGATGTCGGCGGCGTGAAGGGTCGCAAGGAAGTCGGCCTGCGTGGAGGTGCCGTGGCCGATGGTCCACAGGTCGCGGGTCATGGGTCCTCCCGATGTGTTGGTGCTACTCAAGCATGGGTCGGGCTTTGGTGATAGTTCGTCGCGGGAAACTACTAAAGGAGTAGTGTGCGGGTCGGGAACTTCCGGTGGGGGCGGTGGTCGCGCCCTTCGTCGTCGCTGACTCCTTCGTCGCCGGCAACGCTCAGGGAGCGGCTGGTCCTTCCGGAGCAACCAAGGGGCGGCGTCGACGTGGCAGGGGGTTACCCTTCGAGACGGGCTCCGGCGACTTCGTCGCGGCGCCCTCCTCAGGGAGCGGAGGCCGGGTTCGTCGTCGAACCTCCTCATGGAACTACAAGGAGTGAATGATGGCAAGGATTCTGATCGCCAGCGGCGTGGGGCCGTACGCCGATCCGTGGCACCCCTTCGAGCGGACCTCGCCGGTGATCGCCGAGATCCTGCGCGAGGCCGGGCACGAGGTGGAGCTCCGCGAGACCGACCCCGGGTCGCTGCTCGACCTCGACACCTTCGACCTCCTCGTCGTCAACGCCGGCGGGGGCATCGCGGATGCTGAGGAGGAGCCGTCGGACTCCTTCGACGACGACCTCCAGGCACTCAAGCGCTACCTCGAGAACGAGGGTCGCGTGCTGAGCATCCACACCTCCAACGGCGCGTTCGGCCAGCTGCCGGAGTGGCGCAAGGCCGTCGGCGGCAACTGGGGCCCGAACTCGTTCCACCCCGACATCGCCGACGCGAAGTTCGACCCCAGCCCCGGCGGCATCGGGCACCTGGTGTGGAAGGGCTTGAAGGACATCGAGGTCTTCGACGAGAGCTACTCGGGCCTGGACATCGACCGCGAGGTGCTGCCGCTGGTTCAGCACACCACCGACGGTGAAACCCACGTGATGGGATGGGCCGTGGGGGATCGGGTGCTGTTCGACGGCTTGGGCCACGACGAGCGCTCGTATCAGTCGGAGTCGCGGCGCAAGCTGTTGGTCAACGAGGTTGAGTGGTTGCTGCGCGACTGAGCGCGACGTCGTTTCAGTGGTTGCCGCCGAGAAATGGCCAGGCAGGGACGTTCGTGCCGGGAGCTTTCGTTCCCGGGTGCCCGAGATGTCGTGGCACGACTACTTGTGAATGCCGGCGCCCGACTACAGCCGCGCGGTCGGAGGCGCGTCGCACTGAGACCATAGGGCCACGATCTTCTCAATAAGAATCACTAATGATAAAATCGTGATCCTGAGTCTCACTTGAGGAGGTGCTCCATGGGCAACGAGGCCGCCGCTGGTCAGGGCGTCACGGCCGTCACGTGGGGGCAGGCATCGTGGACCCCGAGCCCCGACATCCCCATGAGTCGCACCCAGCGTCTCCGCAACCGTGGCGACTTCACCTACGCCGACCCCGCCCCATTGGCCGACGCGGCGATCGCCGTCGCCCCATACGTCCAGGAGTCGGCCCGCTCGGCGACCTCGCTCATCGAGCGCTTCGACGAACGATTCACCGGGTGGGGAGCCCCCTTCGCGAGCGTACTGCTGCGTAGTGAGTCTGCCTCCAGCTCGCAGATCGAGCGCCTCAGCGCCAGCGCCCGACGCATCGCCCTGGCGGCGCTGGGCGACACGGGCAACCGCAACGCCACCAGCATCGCTCGCAACGTTCGAGCGATGCAGGCGGCCATCGTGCTTGCCGACTCCATGGATGTGCAAGCGATTCTGGCGATGCACGCTGAGCTCGGTGGGGGCGACGACCCGGACGGGGCCGGCAGGTTCCGGAGAGAGTGGGTCTGGATCAAGGGCAATTCGCCGGTGACCGCCGAGTATGTGGCGCCCCCCCACGAGAACGTTCCGGGCGCCCTCGATGACCTGATGCGCTTCATGCGGCGCACCGACGTCGAACCCCTGACCCAGGCTGCCATCGCGCACGCGCAGTTCGAGACCATCCACCCGTTCACCGATGGCAACGGTCGAACGGGTCGCGCCCTCGTCTCGGCCGTGCTGCGTCACCGGGGCGTGGCGAGGAACCTCTCCGTGCCGATCTCGTCTGGCCTGCTGGCCGACACCGATGCCTACTTCGCCGCCCTCACCGCCTACCGTCATGGGGAGGTGGAACCCATCGTCGAGCAGTTCTCGGATGCGGCGGAGCGGGCCATCGCGAACGCCACGCAGTTGCAGGCTGACGTCGCGGCCGTGCGTGAGGAGGTCGTCGCGTCGGCGACCCGGCGGACACGAAACATCGAGATCATGGCGGACCTGTGCGCCACCGAGCCAGCCTTCAACGCCGACATGGTGGTTCAGGCAGGCATCTCGCGGCCCACTGCCTATCGAATCTGTAAGGGCCTCAGCGAGTTGGGGCTGCTGCACCGAGAGCGGGCGATCGGGGGCGTGGACGTGTGGACCGTCGTCGGGCTCACTGACGCCCTGGACGCGTTCGCGGCACGGGCTGGGCGGCGAAACATCACCAACACGTGAGGTTCGGCGTCGCCTAGATGTGCTCGGCTGAGATCAGCGTCAGGATGGCGCCGACGGCCGCGACGACCGTGCCCACCAGCAGCATCGTCGGCACGCCCGCGACGTCGAGCAGGATGCCACCCGAGATGCTGCCGACGACGGTGCCCAGCGTGTTGGTCATCGTCATGTACGCCTGACCCTTGACGCGGTCGCCGGGCGGCATGAGCTGGTTGACGTAGTAGATCGACGCCGGCACGAGGACGGCGAACGCCAAGAGTTGCAGCGTCTGGGCCCCGTAGAGGGCGCCAACACTGCCCGCCATCCACGTGACGAGGCTCTTCGCGGCGAAGAAGATCGCGGCGAGCTTGAGCATGAACCCCGACGAGCGCTTCGTGATGATCCAGCTCCACAGGGCCATCGTCGGGAGCTCGACGAGCGCGCCGATCATGACGGCCGTGCCCATCTCCTCCGCGCCGCCGCCGTGGTGCTGCATCACCTGGAACATGAAGCCGTTGATGAGGTTGTGCGACGCCATCGCCAGCGTGAGGCCGACGAGCAGGATCCAGAACTTGCGCCACTGGTCCTTGGTGAGGCGCTCGTGGGTCGGGAGGGGAGGTGTGTCGTCGTCGGGCGTGGGGTGTGAGGTGGTGCTGGCGGGGACGTTGGTGCGGTAGACGAAGGTGAGCGCGGTCGCGATGAGGGCGAGCTGGAAGATCAGGGCTAGCAGCGGCACGACCATCGGCCCGCGGGCTCCCACCAGCGACCCGGCCGCCACCGAGACGACGGCGAACGCCAGCGACCCCGCTGCGCGCGCGATGCCGAAGTTCATCGTCACGCCGGCGTTGAGGGCGGCCATGCCGAGGGCGTTGACGAGGGGGAGGATGAGTTGGACGGTGAGGATGAGGAAGCCGAAGAAGACGGCGGTGAGCAGCCAGGGCAGTCCGGGGATGAAGAGCGCGGCGGCCACCACGGACATGAGGAGCGCGAGTGCGGCGATCCAGACGCGAAGCGGGATGCGTGAGACCTCGCTGACGCCCGCGACGATCGGTTGGGCGACGGCGGAGATGAGCCCGCCGGTCGCGATGACGATGCCGATCTGTGAGTTGCTGAGTCCCTTGGCGAGGAGGAAGACGGAGGCGAACATGATCGCCATGCAGAAGGCGCTCCAGTACGCCGATTGGAGGGCGGCGTAGCGGGTGGTGGAGAGGCGCACGGCGTCAGCCTACGCGTCGGTCGTCGCCGGGCGTCGCTCTGTTGTTGGGCTGGGACGCCAATCTGTGGCGGACCGCGGGAGAGTGTCAGTCTTCGCGGCTACTCTGAACGAATGAGGGTCGGCGTATATGTGGATGGTTACAACCTGTACTACGGGGCTCGCAGTGTCTGCGGACGCGGTACCCCAGGCTGGCGATGGTTGGACACCCGGGCGCTCGCCAAGAAGGTCATCGAGATGCAGGGCAGCTGGAGCGACGCTGTCGTGGAGCGGGTGGTCTATTGCACTGCGCGCGTCGACGCCACGATCAGTCCCTCTGCGCATGCAGATCAGGACGTCTACTTGCAGGCCATCCGGAAGTCCGGATCCGTTGACCGCGTCGAGTTCGGCAACTACGTCGCGCGGGCCAAGAAGGGGCTACTGGCGACAACTGATCCATCGTCGGCGAAGCCGCAGGTGTTCAGGGCCCAATGGCCTGTGAGGGTTCGAGACCTGCAAGGCGCGCCGGTGGAGGGTGCGGAATTCATGGTTCAATACCTCCACCTTGAGGAAAAGGGCAGTGACGTCAACGTCGCGTCGCACTTGCTCATCGATGTTCTGACCGGGGCAGTGGATGCCGCGATGGTGATCTCGAATGATTCGGATCTGGCGTTCCCACTGAAGGAGGCCAGAAAGCACGTTCCGGTGGCGACGGTGAGCCCTCGGCAGAGCCAAACAGCTGGCGCCCTGATGGGTGAGCAGAGCGACGGTTGTGGAGGTCATTGGTGGTGGAAAATCAACGGCAAGACCTTCAAGAGTTGTCAACTGCCCGATCCCGTCGGCGGCCAATCGAAACCCGATGAATGGTGAGAATCGGCTTGATGTGACCGGATCCGGCGACTAGTATCTATTCATACTCACCCGTGCCCCTCGTGGGCCGGGTCTTTTTTGTGTGCCACATAGCTTGCGTATGGAGCACTACCAGCCGCGCTCGTCGCGGTCCTGCCAGGTGCAGATGCAGGCCTCGTTGCCGTCGGCGTCCGCGAGGATCCAGAACGAGCGGGCCATCTTGTCGGAGACCATGCGGCCGCCGGCCTTGAGGGCGGCCTCGATGCGGGCGTCGGCCTCGTCGTGGGCGACGGTGACGTCGAGGTGGATGCGGTTGCGGACGGGTCGTGGCTCGTCCATCTGTTGGAACCAGACGATGGGGCCGATGCGGTCGGGATCGATGAGGTGGCCGTCGGGGTCGGGCTCGTAGCCTAGGACGGCCTCCCAGAAGGGGCTGATCTTGGAGGCGTCCATGGTGTCGATCGCGATTTCGACCTCGGTGAGGCGGGAATGCTCGACGCGGCCACCGTGGTCGGCGACGATGGCGGAGACCTTGTTGGCGAGGGTGACGTCGCGCTGGGTGAGAGCGTGGACGTCGTGGCTGGCGACGGCGAGGTGGACGAGGCCGTAGCGCAGGTCGATCTCGGGGTGGTGGTCGAGCTCCTCGGCGATGGCGCCGACAGCGTTGACGAAGGCCAGGGCGGAGGCGAAGTCGTCGAAGGCGACAGAGACGTGGAGTCTGCCGAGGACGTAGCGCCAGTCGGGGGCTTGGGTTTGGGCTTCGGTGCGGGAGA
>DYZF01000091.1 GCA_020741375.1 Tessaracoccus flavescens | reverse complement strand
CGCCTCCCGCGACGACGTGTTCTCCATCGACACCCCCCCACCCACTGTGTCGGGCTCGCTCCACGTGGGACACGTGTTCAGCTACACCCACACCGACACTGTCGCGCGCTACCGGCGCATGCGCGGCAAGGAAGTGTTCTACCCGATGGGCTGGGACGACAACGGCCTGCCCACCGAGCGTCGCGTCCAGAACTTCTACGGCGTGCGCTGCGACACCTCCGTGCCCTACGACCCGGACTTCCAGCCGCCAGCCAAGCCGGACCCGAAGCGTCAGGTGCCGATCAGCCGCGCCAACTTCATCGAGCTGTGCCACGAACTGACCGCCGTCGATGAGCAGGCGTTCGAGGATCTGTGGAAGCAGTTGGGCCTCTCCGTGGATTGGTCGACGCTGTACACCACCATCTCCTCGGATTCCCAGGCCGTGGCCCAGAAGGCCTTCCTGCGCAACCACGCCCGTGACGAGGCCTACCTCAGCTATGCCCCCACCCTGTGGGACGTGACGTTCCAGACCGCCGTCGCTCAGGCCGAACTCGAGGCCCGGGAATACCCAGGCGCCTACCATCGCGTCGCCTTCCACAAGCCCGACGGCTCCCCGATCTACATCGAGACCACGCGCCCGGAGCTGCTGGTGTCGGTGTGCGCCCTGATCGCCCACCCCGATGACGAGCGCTATCAGGAGCTGTTCGGCACGACGGTGACCTCGCCCATCTTCGGCGTGGAAATCCCCGTCCTCGCGCACGCTGCCGCCGAGCCCGACAAGGGCGCCGGCATCGCGATGTGCTGTACGTTCGGCGACCTCACCGACGTCATCTGGTGGCGGGAGCTGAACCTCCCCACCCGCACCGTCATCGGTCGCGACGGCCGCCTCCAGTCGGAGACCCCCGAGTGGCTCACCAACGCCGATCCCTACGAGGCGCTGGCCGGCAAGACGACGTTCTCGGCCCGCGAGGCCACCGTCGCGATGCTGCGCGAGAGCGGCGACCTCGACGGCGAACCCAAGGCCACCACCCGTATGGCCAACTTCTTCGAGAAGGGCGACAAGCCGCTCGAGATCATCGCCACCCGCCAGTGGTACATCCGCAACGGCGGTCGCGATGAGGATCTGAAGCAGACGCTGCTCGGCCGCGGCGCGGAGCTCGAATGGACCCCGGCCCACATGAAGCACCGCTACGACAACTGGGTGGGCGGCCTCAACGGCGACTGGCTGATCTCGCGCCAGCGCTTCTTCGGCGTGCCGTTCCCCGTCTGGTACCAGCTGGACGCCGACGGCGAACCCAACTACGAAGCGCCGATCATGGCCGACGAGGCCTCGCTGCCCGTCGATCCGATGACCACCGCTCCGGCCGGCTACTCGGAGGAACAGCGCAACCAGCCGGGCGGCTTCATGGCCGATCCCGACGTGATGGACACGTGGGCGACGTCGTCGCTCACCCCACATCTGGCCACCGGCTGGGAACGCGACGAGGAGCTGTTCAACCTCACCTTCCCGATGGACGTGGCCCCGCAGGCCCACGACATCATTCGCACCTGGCTGTTCAGCCGCGTCGTGCGCGCCCACTTCGAGAATGACTCGCTGCCGTGGAAGCGCGCGACGATCTCCGGCTTCGTCGTGGATCCCGACCGCAAGAAGATGAGCAAGTCCAAGGGCAACGTCGTGGTGCCCACCGACATTCTCGACAAGTACGGCTCCGACGCGGTGCGCTGGCGCGCCGCGATGGCACGTCCGGGTCTGGATTCGCCGTTCGACGAGACCCAGATGAAGGTTGGCCGCCGCTTGGCGATGAAGGTGCTCAACGCGGGCAAGTTCGTCCTCACGTTGGCGGAGAACCCCGGCGGTCTGCAGGCGGTCACCAACCCCGTCGACAAGGCGATGCTCGCCGCGCTCGCCGGGGTGGTGGAGTCGGCGACGACGTCGTTCGAGGACTTCGACTACACCGGCGCCCTCGAAGCCGCCGAGACGTTCTTCTGGGCGTTCTGCGACGACTACTTGGAGCTCGTGAAGGAGCGCGCCTACGGTGCGCAGTCCGGCGACGAGGCTGCCTCCGCGCAGGCTGCGCTGGCGCTGGCCCTCGACGTGCAGCTGCGCCTGTTCGCACCGTTCCTACCGTTCGTCACGGAGGAGGTGTGGCGCTGGACCAACGATTGCTCCGTCCACCGCGCCGCGTGGCCGACGGCAGAGGAACTGTCCACCGGTGGCGATCCGGCCATGCTCGACGACGTCGCCGCTGCGCTCATCGCCATCCGTGGCGCCAAGTCCAACGCGAAGGTCTCGATGAAGACCGAGGTGGTTTCCGCCACGTTCGCCGGCCCGGCCGCGACCATCGCGCGGCTCAAGTCCATCGAACCCGACCTACGCGCGGTCGGCCGCCTCGTCGGCGATGTCGCCTGGACCGAGGTGGAGGAGCCGCTCAGCGTCGCCGTCGAGCTGGCTCCCCCAACCGAAGCCTGATCAGCTGCTGAACCGTGGCGCCGGGAACCCTGGCGCCACGGAGGCAGGCTTCTCCGCCAGCTGCGCCAGCGCCTCGTCGACGGCGCGGTCCAGCTGCACGTCGGCTTCGGCCTCCCACTCCGCGGGGCCCATCTCCACGATGATGTCCGGGTCCACGCCGTGGTTCTCCAACCGGAATCCGTGCTGGTCGAACGCAATCCAGTAGCGCGGCTGCGTCACGTCGGTGCCGTCCACCAAGCTGAATCGGCCGTCGATGCCGACGACGCCTCCCCAGCTGCGTTCGCCCACCACCGGGCCGAGCCCGAGGTTCTGCGCGGCCGCGGTGACGATGTCGCCGTCGGAGCCCGCGAACGGGTTGGTGACGAACACCACAGGACCCCGCCGTGCCTGGCTCGGGTACGTCGTGGCGCCGTCGTGGTGACGGGCACCCACCCAGCCGATGGCGCGACGCATGAGCCGCTCGATCACGAGCTCCGACGTGTGCCCGCCGCCATTGAAGCGGACGTCCACGATCACGGCCTCACAGCGCATGGCGTTGTCGATCAGACGGTGGAACTCGGCCCAGCCGTGCGCGGTCATGTCCGGAACGTGCACGTACCCGACGCGCCCGCCGGAGCGTTCGCGCGTGTACTCGACGCGGCCGGCCACCCACTGGTGGTAACGCAGGGACGACTCCCGCGCGGTCGGTACCACGGCGACGCGGCGCTTCTGCCGCCCGCGCGCGAGGGTGAGCTCCACGATCTTGTCGGCCGCACCCACCAGCAGCGCGCCGATGTCGGGCGCCGTCGAGGTGGGGTGTCCGTCGACGGCGACGATCACGTCGCCGGGCTCTGCGGCCACTCCTGCCGCGCGCAGCGGCGACCTCGCCCCAGGATCTGAGGTCTCACCCGGCAGGATCGAGGCGATCACCACCTCGCCCTTGGCGTTGCGGGTGTATTCGGCGCCGAGGAAGGCCACTTGATGCCCCTCGTGGTAGGCCGGCGGGTCCACGTACGCGTGGGAGGTGTTGAGTTCGCCGATGGTCTCCCACAGGACGTCGACTAGGTCGTCGTGCGTGGCGATCTCGTCTACCAGCGGGCGGTATCGCTCGGTGATGGCGGCCCAGTCTGAGCCGTCGAAGTCGTCGCGCCAGAAGTGATCGCGCATGAGCCGCGCGTTCTCGTCGAACATCTGGCGCCATTCGGAGCGCGGGTCGATGGTGCGGCGGAGGCGGGAGAGGTCGACGGTGATGCGCGCGTCGTCGTCATCGCCGGGTGCTTGGTCTGCCGCCTGCACCCAGATCTCGTCGCCGTTGCGCACCACGAGGCGTTCGCCGTCGCCCGAGGCCGCTGCGCCGTCGCAGCCGTCGACGACGGTGGTGAGCTTGCGCGTCTTGAACGAGTAGTGATCGATCTGGTCCTTGACCTCGCCGTCGACGCCCGCGCGCAGCGCGCCGAGCTCGCCGACGCTGTGGTGCGCGAGCCAGACCACGCCGTCCTTGACGGCCTGCAGCGACGAGTAGCGGCCCGACGGCACCGGCAGCGGCACCATGCGGTCCTCGACGCCGTCGACGTCGAACACGATGGACGGCTCATCCTTCGTCTCGCCGTCGGCCTCGGACTTGTCGTCCTTGTCCGACTTGTCGTCCTTATCCGACTTGTCGTCCTTTTCGTCGTCGGGCTCGCTGATCTGCCAGCCGTCGGCGGACGGGCCGAACGGCGACGGCTCCGCTGCGCTCAGCGGCACTAGCCACGGCCGGATCGTGTTGGTGAAGGAGAGATCGAACCCGATCTCGTCGTAGGACGGATCGATGGTGCGGCTGGTTAGGAAGCAGAGGAACTTGCCGTCGTGGGAGAAGGTGGGTGCGAAATCGTTGAACTGGCCGCGGGTGAGCT
>DYZF01000090.1 GCA_020741375.1 Tessaracoccus flavescens | reverse complement strand
GTACTTCACGTCGTTGGCCAGCTCGATCGCTTCCTCTTCGGTGTCGAAGGGGGTGATGGCGACGACCGGGCCGAAGATCTCCTCCTGGAAGATCCGTGCGGTGCGAGGCACGTCGGCGAAGACGGTGGCCTCCACGTAGTTGCCCTCGGGCAGGTGGTCGGGGCGCTTGCCGCCGGCGACCAGACGAGCCTCGGACTTGCCGATCTCGATGTAGCTCATCACCCGGTCGTAGTGATCCGGGTGCACCAGAGCGGCGAGCTCGGTGGTGGGATCCGACGGCGGACCCACCTTGACCTTCTTGGAACGCTCGGCGTAGGCCTCCACGAACTTGTCGTAGATGGAGCGCTGGACCAGCAGTCGCGACGAGGCGGTGCAGCGCTCGCCGTTGAGCGAGTAGACGCCGAACAGCGTGGAATCGAGAGCGGCCTCGAAATCGGCATCCTCGAAGATGATGGCCGGCGACTTGCCGCCGAGCTCCATCGACATGTGCTTCATCGTGGCGGCGCAGTTGCCGAAGATGATCTTGCCGGTGGTGGTCTCGCCGGTGAACGAGATGAGGTTGACGTCCTCGTGCTTGACGAGGGCGTCGCCCGCGGACTCACCGAAGCCGTGCACCATGTTGAACACGCCCTCCGGGAGGCCGGCGTTCTCGAACACCTCAACCCACAGTTCCGCCGACAGCGGCGTGAACTCGGCGGGCTTGAGCACGACGGTGCAGCCGGAGGCCAGCGCCGGGGCCAGCTTCCAGGACTCCTGCATGAACGGGGTGTTCCACGGGGTGATCAGGCCGGCGACGCCGTTGGGCTTGCGGTTGACGTAGTTGATCTGACGGCCCGGCATGCGGAAGGTGTCGTCGATCTGCGCCACGATGAGGTCCGCGAAGAAGCGGAAGTTCTCGGCGGCGCGTTTGGCCTGACCCTGAGCCTGACGGATGGGCAGGCCGGAATCGAAGGATTCACGGGCGGCGAGACGGTCGTTCATCTTGGCGACCTCGTCGGCCACCTTGTACAGGATGTTGGCGCGCTCACGCGGCATCATCCGGGGCCAAGGGCCCTCATCGAACGCCTTGCGGGCGGCGGCGACGGCAGCGTCGACGTCGGCCTTAGACCCGGAGGCGCAGGTGATGTAGGTCTGGTTCGTGGTGGGCTCCAGCACATCGAAGGTGGCGCCGTCGACAGAATCGACGAGCTTGCCCCCGATGTAGTGGCGCAGCCGATCAGGCAGCCCCTCGGGAATGGTGGTGGTCATCAGTGATCTCCTCCGAATAGGAACTAGTCGTCTCGACGCCAGGCGTCGTAGCGTTCGCGCCACTGCGCGTTGAGCGGGTAGAGGCCGTCGACGCTTTCGCCGGCCGCCACCATCTCTGCGATGAAGGTCTCTTCGTTTTCCTGCTGCTCGGAGTCCTCGAGGACCTCGAGCACGAGGTGCGGGGGAATGACGATGGGGCCGTCGTCGTCGGCGACGATGACGTCGCCCACCTGCACGAGGGCGCCACCGCAGGCGATGTCGACGTCCGTCTCCCACGGGATGTGGCGACGGCCGAGGACGGCCGGGTGGTGGGTGGCGGCGAAGACCGGCATGCCGAGCTCTGCCACCAGTGCGTAGTCGCGGACGCAGCCGTCGGTGATGATGCCGGCGGCGCCGCGGACCTGGGCGCGGAGGGCGAGGATGTCGCCGAGAGTGCCTGCGTCGTTGACGCGGCGGGCGTCCATGACGAGCACCTCACCCTCGTTGACGGAATCGATCGCGCGCTTCTGGGCGTTGTAGCCGCCGCCCTTCGCGGCGAACTGATCCTTGCGGTAGGGCAGGTAGCGCAGCGTGCGGGCCCGGCCCACCAGCTTCTTGCCGGGGATGAGCGGGGAAACGCCGTCGATGGAGACCTCGTTGAAGCCGCGCTTGCGCAGCTGCGACGACAGGGTGGCCACCGCAACGTTCATCAGGCGCTCGCGGATCTCAGCGGTGAGCTCGAAGGCGGGCTCGGCATCGGTGGATTCGGTGGCGACGTCGTGGCCCCAGGCGTCGGAGCGCTGCTTGTCGTCGACGAAAGGCGGGTTGCCGAACGGAGCGAGTTCGGGGCCCTCGACGACCGTGGTCACCAGCTTGCCGGAGGTGATCGTCGGATCGGTGAGTGAGAAGACCTCCACTTCGATGCGCTGCCCGGGCTGGGCCACGGACGCGCCCGCCGGCGTGCCGGTGAGGATCACGTCGCCCGCCTCGAGCGTCATGAAGCGGGACAGATCGGCGATCATGGCGCCGATCTCGAAGATCATGCCGGCGCTGGAATCGTCCTGGACCAGCTCGCCGTCGAGCCAGGTGCGCACGCCGATGGCGGCGGGATCCAGCTGGGCCGCTTCGATCAGACGCGGGCCGATGGGGGAGTAGCCGTCGCCGCTCTTGGAGCGGACGTTGGAGCCCTTGTCGGCGGTGCGGAGGTCGTGGAGGCCGAGGTCGTTCGAGGCGGTCACCCAGCCGACGTGGCTCCAGCCCTCGTCGGGCGTGACGTTGCGGGCGTCCTTGCCGATGATGACGGCGATCTCGCCCTCGAAGCCGAGCAACTCGGTGCCCTGGGGGCGAACGACGTCACCCGAACCGCACAGCGACGAGCTGGCCTTGAAGAAGTAGGAGGCGTGCGCAGGGGTGCGGCCGCGCTGGGCTGCACGGGAGGCATAGCTCAGGTGCACCGCGATGACCTTGCCCGGCTGCTTGCCGAGGATTTCGTTGAGGACGTCCATGTCCTTGCTCCTAAAAATCTCTGGCCACTCGTCGCTGAGTGGTATATGATTTCGTATACGATCTTGAATCACCGGAAGACAGTTGTCAAGCGTTTTTCGAAAAGATCTTTTTCCGGCCTCAGAGCAGCGAAGCTCTACCTAGGAGAAAACATGACCGACATCGACACCCTCAAGCAGGCGGCGCTTGATCTGGCGCCCACCGGCCTCTACATCAATGGCGAGTGGCGCACGGCCGACGCCACCTTCGACGTCGAGAATCCGGCCACCCGCGAGGTGCTCGCCACCATCGCGAGCGCGTCGCCAGCCGACGGCATGCTGGCACTCGATGCCGCAGCAGCCGCGCAGGAGGAGTGGGCGGCGACTCCGTCGCGAGTGCGCTCCGAGCTGCTGCGCGCGATCTTCGACCGCATCACCGAGCAGGCCGAAGAGTTCGCAGCCCTCATGACCCTCGAGATGGGCAAGCCGCTCCACGAAGGCCGCGCCGAGGTGACCTACGGCGCCGAGTTCCTCCGCTGGTTCGCCGAGGAAGCCGTGCGGATCAACGGCCGCGTCACGAGCTCGCCCGAGGGGCACCTGCGCATCATGACCCTCAAGCGCCCGGTTGGTCCTGCCCTGATGATCACGCCGTGGAACTTCCCGCTGGCGATGGCCACCCGCAAGATCGCCCCCGCGATGGCCGCCGGCTGCACCACCATCCTCAAGCCCGCCGTGCTGACGCCGCTGACGTCGCTGGCGTTCGCCAAGGTGTGCCACGACGTCGGCGTCCCGGCCGGTGTCGTCAACGTCATCCCCACGGAAACCTCGCAAGAGGTCACGGGGCCGCTCATTCAGGACCGACGCCTGCGGAAGGTGTCCTTCACCGGCTCGACCCCCGTCGGCATGGCGCTGCTCGGTGAGGCTGCGAGCAACGTCGTCCGCACGTCGATGGAGCTCGGCGGCTGCGCGCCGTTCATCGTGTTTGAAGACGCGGACCTCGACAAGGCGGTCGACGCCGCCGTCGCCACCAAGCTGCGCAACATGGGTGAGGCCTGCAACGCCGCCAACCGCTTCTACGCCCACGCCGATATCGCCGACGAGTTCTCGCGCCGCCTGGCTGAGCGCTTCGACAAGTTGGTTGTCGGCGACGGCATGCAGCCCGGCACCGAGGTGGGCCCGATCATCTCGGACAACGCCCGCTCGCAGATCCACGCGATGGTCGAAGAGGCCCAAAGCTGTGGGGCGACGGTGCTGACCGGCGGCGTGGCGGGCGACGGCGCCGGCTTCTTCTACAGGCCTACGGTGGTCACCAATCTGGAGCCCGATTCCGCGCTGGTGAACAACGAGATCTTCGGGCCCGTGGCACCCGTCGTCACCTTCGAGACCGAGGCGCAGGTGCTGGAATGGGCCAACGCCTCAACCATGGGCCTGAGCGGCTACGTCCACACCGGCAGCATCTCTCGCGCCATGCGGATGGCCGAGCGCCTCGAGGTGGGCATGCTGGGGATCAACTCCGGCACCATCTCCAACGCAGCGGCTCCCTTCGGCGGAGTCAAGCACTCCGGGATGGGGCGCGAAGGCGGCTCGGAAGGCATCGAGGAGTACCTGGAAACCATCTACGTCGGGTTCCCGGACCCGTTCGCCGAGAATCAGTAGAGCGATTCGGGCGGCTCCCAAGTGAGGAGGTCGGCGGGTGCGATCATCGTGTTGCACTCGCCAACCCATCCCATAAGCCCTTGCTTCGACCAGAAGTCCTGGCTCCGCTGATCGCCGTGGTCGCCGATGATCGACTGCAACGCGTGGCCGAACTCGTGGGCCAGCAGGCGCTGCAGGATTTGCAGGAGATTCCGGTGCAAGAAGCCATCGAGGAAGCCGACCGCTGAGCCCCGGGTGAGACGAGTTGGATTTTTAGTCTTACCCGAGGACAATATCTAGGGCGATTCCGCCAGCGCGCACCTTCCCGCCCCCAGAAGAGTCCTTCATGGCCAAAAACCTCACCGTCGGTTCACCCCTCCGGCTCATCGTCCTGTTCACCCTGCCCCTGCTGATCGGCAACCTGTTTCAGCAGTTCTACGCCTTGGCCGACGCCATCGTCGTCGGGCGGATGTTGGGCGTCGACGCGCTCGCCGCAGTCGGTGCCTCCGGCAGCCTGCAGTTCCTCCTGATCGGGTTCGCCATGGGCAACTCGGCCGGTCTGGCGATTCCGGTGTCGCGGGCCTTCGGCGCCGGTGATCTGCCGGCAATGCGCCGCGCCGTCGCCACCGGGGCGCTGCTGAGCTTGGCGGTGGCCGTCGTGATCACCCTGATTGGAACGCTCGGGGCGCGGACGTTGCTGACGTGGTTGGGCACGCCGTCGGAGTTGATGGCGCAATCGACGACGTTCCTCGTGGTGCTGTTCAGCGGCGTGATCGCCACCGTGGCGTTCAACTACCTCAGCTCGGTCATCCGCGCGCTCGGCGACAGCCGCACCCCGCTCTACTTCCTGGTGTTGGCCTGCGTGCTGAACGTGGTGCTCGTCATCGCGTTCATCGGCGGGCTCGGCACCGGCGTTGGGGGAGCGGCGCTGGCCACGGTGATCTCGCAGCTCGTCTCAGTGCTGCTGTGTCTGGTGCTGATCTGGCGCCGCATGCCCGACCTGCACCTTCGCCGGGCCGATTGGCGGATCGACCTGCGTCAGATGAAGGAATCGTCCACTCTGGGTCTGACGCTGGGCTTCCAGATGTCGATCATCGCGATCGGCGCGGCCATGCTCCAGTTCGGCATCAACGGGCTCGGCACGGACGCGGTCGCCGCCTTCACCGCCGCGATGCGCGTCGATCAAGTGGCCGTCGTGCCGCTGGCGACGATTGGTGTCGCGCTGACGACGTACGTCGCGCAGAACGCCGGAGCCCGAGAGTGGCACCGGATCCGCACCGGCGTGCGCCAGGCGGTGCTGCTCGGCATCGGGATGGCGGTCCTACTGGGGCTGGCGATCGTCTTCTTCGGCGTCGAGATGGTCCGGATCTTCGTCGGCGATGGTCAGGACCGCGTCGTCGAGATGGCGCACCAGTACCTGCTCATCAACGGCGCGTTGTATGCCGTGTTGTCGTTCCTGTTCGT
>DYZF01000089.1 GCA_020741375.1 Tessaracoccus flavescens | reverse complement strand
AGAAGTGGGCGTTGTTGTCGTCCAGCGAACCGGCGAACAGCTCAACGTTCCACGGCTTCTCCTTGCCGCTCTTCTCGAGGCCCTCGACGAGGGACTCGGCCTGAGCGACGCCAACCTTGAAGTTGTCGAAGGACACGTAGAAGTCAACGTTCTCCGAGTCGCGGATCAGGCGGTCGTAGGAGATGACGGTGATGTCCTTGTCAGCTGCGGCCTGCAGCTGCGGGGCAAGCGCGGTGCCGTCGATGGCGGCGATGATCAGGACCTTGACGCCCTGGGTGATCATCTGGTCAACCTGCTGGCCCTGGGTGGGGATGTCGTCGTTGGCGAACTGCAGGTCGACGGTGAAGCCGGCCTCTTCGAGCTGCTTCTTGACGGCGTCGCCGTCCTGGATCCAGCGCTCAGAGGTCTGGGTCGGCATCGACACGCCAACCGAACCGCCTTCGGCGGGGGCAGCAGCGGAGTTGGAGCCAGAGGTGGCGGGCTTGGGCTCGGTGGAGCCGGTGGTGCTGCCGGCGCCGCCGCCGGAGCAAGCCGCAAGCGAAGCGGCCAAGAACAGGCCTGCTGCGGCGGAAGCGAACTTCCTGAACTTCATTCGTTCCTCCTGAGAACGTCTATCTGATGCGGACGGAGTGTCCGCCCGCCGTGATGGCGGAGATGGAAGATGGCGAGCAGGAATGATCTCTTGCGACGCCGTTGTCCTGAGGGAAGTCTCATCGCGCATGTTAACGGTGTCAAGCGGAAACAGGCTGATAAATGTTGCAGATTGATAACGATCATAAAATGCCTAGTCAAAGGCCTATTTTTTCGATGTGATCGGTCACAACTACGCGGCGTAGGATCACGAAACTTGAGCGATCTCAGGCCGATCCACTCACTGAACGAGCGTTTGGTGAGTGGATTCCCGGGGCGAGTTGGCGACGGTTCTGGTCTGATATCACTGCCACCTGGCGGGGTGCCGCCGATCTACTACCGCCTGTAGGATTTCTGCCATGTCGCATCCCCACATGCACCCCCATATGCACCAACCGCAGTCCAAGGGCGTCGTTCGGACGCTGCATCACGACGCGGGGGAGCGGCCCCACGTTCTCGTCTGGGAAGTGACCCGCGCGTGTCAGCTGGCGTGCCGCCACTGCCGCGCCGACGCGTTCACCAAGGCAGATCCGCGACAGCTGACCACCGAGCAGGGTAAGGCTCTCCTCGACGATTTCGCCGCCTACGGCACACCCAAGCCCATCGTGATCCTCTCCGGTGGCGACGCGTTCGAGCGCGACGATCTGGAGGAGCTCATCGCGTACGGGACGTCGATCGGGTTGCCGATCGCGCTGTCGCCGTCGGTCACTCCGTTGCTCACCGACCAGCGTCTGGCCGCGGTTCGCGAGGCCGGCGTGAAGGCCTTCTCCCTCTCCCTCGACGGCGCCACCGCCGCCACGCACGATTCCTTCCGCGGCATCGAGGGCACGTTCGACGACACGATGGAGGCCGCCAAACTCGTCGTCAAGCACGGCTTCCGATTCCAGGTGAACACAACGATCTGCCGCAACAACCTGCGTGAGCTGCCGCAGCTGCTCGCCACGGCGATGCAGATGCAGGCGCACATGTGGTACCTGCTGTTCCTCGTCCCCATGGGGCGCGGCTCCAACCTCGAACCGCTCAGCCCCGAAGAGATGGAAGATGTCCTCCACTGGCTGCACGACGTCGCCGAGCGCATCGCCGTCAAGGTGACGGAGGCCCCCAACTACCGCCGCGTCGCCATCCAGCGCGACGACGCCCGCGCGGCCGGCGGCCCGATGCCTGCCACCGGCCCGCTGCACGCGTGGCTGACGGAGGAGACGGACCGGCTGCTCGGCCCCATCACGCAGCGCCGCCCGCCGCGACCCCCGATCGGCGTCAACTCGGGCCGCGGCTTCGCGTTCGTCGATCACATCGGCGACGTCTACCCGTCGGGCTTCCTGCCCTACAAGTGCGGCTCGGTGAAGGAACAGCCCTTCCACGAGATCTATGCCAAGGCGCCCATGATGCAGGCGCTGCGCGATCCATCGGCCTACTCCGGCAAGTGCGGGGTGTGCGAGTTCAACTGGATCTGCGGCGGTTCTCGCGCCCGGGCTCACGCGATGCTCGGCGACCCGCTGGCCTCCGATCCGACCTGCGTCTATCAGCCCAGCGAATTGAGCAGCGAGGCCGCACCCGCCACCAGCATGTAGAGCAGCCCGCCGTCTTGTATCCGACGGCGTAGCCCGGCAGCCCGGCGCGCCGCACCATCGTGGCGGCGCGGAAGGCGTGGTAGTCGTTGGTCGGCTCCGGGGCCAGTCAGGCGATCTCGGGTTGCTCCGCCAACTCGTCGACGTGGTGATGGATGATCTCCCACACGCCTTCGTCGCGGACCGCCTGGAAGTGGCCCTCCACATTGAGTTTCACGTTGGTGGCGCCGTCGAGGTGGGAGCCGCCGGGAATCATCTGATCGAAGGCGGGCGAGAGGGAGACGATGTGCGCGTTGACCTCCTGCTCCGTCGCCAGCCGCGTCAGGTCTGGGTGAGTCGGGTGGAACAGGCCGAGCGGTGATCGTCGCACGAAGAAGCTGGCCTGCAGCCGGTTCGAGAAGGTTGAACCGCTGAAGGGGGTGGCCACGGCCACCATGCCGCGCAGCATTCCGCGCGACCGCGGATCCAACAGCATCGCCTTGCCGATCAGCCCGCCCTTGGAGTGCGCCACGATGACGGCGTCCTCGACGCCCAGCGTCTCGAGCGCGGTGAGCCCTTTCTCGGCGGAGGCGCGCATGCCGGACAAGTTCCAGCCGAGTGCGGGCAGCCGGTGCACCGGATGACCTTGGGCGGCCAGCCAGACGGCGAGCGGGCGGAGGTAGCGGGAGTTCTCCAGAATGCCGGGCAGTAGCACCACGGGGGTCTTGCCGCAGACACCGTCGTTGGGGGTGGTCGACGGCGGACGCGTCGGTTTGATCGACAACACCTGATCGCGGACGGCAACTGCCCAGTCTTTGACCGCCACGCGGCGAAGGTGCTTGTCGCGAAACAGTTCACGAGCCGTGGGGAGGGGGAGCGGCTCCTCCTGGGCCGACCCGATCTCCTCGGCCGGTTCCTCCGCCTCCACCGGATCGGCGATGAGGTTGGCGACGTCGAGCGCGTGGGTGTGCATGGCCTGGTGGGCGCCGTCGACGATCATGACGGTGGCGTCGCCGCCGGCGGCCTCGGCCAGCTCGTCGAGCCACGCCTTGGGGGTCATCGTGTCCAGCGAGCCCGATGCGATGAGGACGTCGGTGGTGACTTCCCGGATGCGTTCCTCGATGGGGTAGGCGAGCATGCCGGGGAACGTCTCGATCAGCCATCGCGGCCCGCAGCTGACGAACGCGCGGGCGCTGGCGAGCGCCGACGGCAGCGGCTCGCGCAGCGCGGATTGCACGAACCGGAAGATGATCTGATGGGCGGTGCGCTCGTGCCGGTTGACCACCGGATCCAGCAGGACGATGCGCGACGCAAGGTTCGGATCCTGCGCGGCGGCCTCCACCACCACTTGGGTGCCCATCGAGTGGCCGATCCAGACAGCGTCGACGATGTTGAGTTCCTCGGCCATGCGGCGCGCGATGGCGGCGAACTGCCCGATCCGCAGCGCGCGATCCGGGTGCGGCGTGGGGCCGAAGCCCGGCAGGTTCATCAGCACCAGCCGGCCGCGCGGGTAGAGCGCTTCGGCGAGCGGCTTGAAGTACACCGACGACACACCCAGCCCATGGACGAGCACGAACGTGCGCTCGGGGTCGCCGTCGGAGACGAGCGCCTCCACCTGGAGGCCATCGACGTCGATGGTGGCGCTGGTCAGGAGCATCCCACCAGCGTAATGGCTACTGACTGGTGGTTAGGCCGCGGAGTGGCGGGGCGGTTCCTTGACGAACAGGGCGAAGACGAAGCCCACCAGCAGCACGAGGACGATGCCGAGGATGCCCCAGTGCTGCGCCGAGTCCTCACCCGACTTGGTGATGATCGAGCCGAGGCCGATCGCCAGGCCGAACATGGTGGGCGCCAAGAAGCTGACGGCGCGACCGGTGGTGGCGTAGAGGCCGAACATTTCGCCACTGTGCCCCTCGGGGATGAGGCGGGCGAGGAACGAGCGGGCGGCCGACTGCGCAGGGCCGACGAACACGCACATCGCCAGGCCGAGGGCCCAGAACACGGGCTTGCCGCCGTCGTGGAAGATGAAGACGCCGCTGCCGATGAGGATGAGGGCGGCGAGCGACGTGAGGATCACCGTCTTGGGGCCGATCTTGTCGTCGATCAAGCCGAAGCCGATGGTGGCGACGCCGGCGATGACGTTGGCCGCCACGCCAAAGATGACCACCTCGGAGAACTTGAACCCGAACGTCCCTGCGGCGAGCACGCCACCGAAGGTGAACACGCCCGCGAGGCCGTCGCGGAAGAGCGCCGCGGCGATGTAGAAGAACAGGGTGTTCGGGGCCGTCTTGGCCAGCCACTTGATGGAGTTGAACAGCTGCTTGTAGGAGCCGATGATGCCGATCTTCGGCGCCACGTGATCAGGTCGGCGGTCCTTCAGCGCGATGAAGATCGGGATGGTGAAGATCAGCGTCCACGCGCCGCAGAAGAGCATGGCGACGCGCACGTCGTCGGCGGCGAACTCATCGCCGCGCACTGCGATGATGAGCAGCAGGATGGCGATGCCGCCGAGGTACCCGAGGCCCCAGCCGAGGCCGCTGACACGCCCGACGTTGCGTGGCGTGCTCACCTGATCGATGGCGGCGTAGTAGTTGACGTTGGCGATCTCGGAGATGACGTTGCCCGCGCCCAACAGCACCGCGCCGAGCAGGAAGTACTCAGGCGCCGGGGCGACGAAGTACATCGCGGCACAGATCGCGGCCAACACCCACGTCTGCCAGCGGAGATGGAACATGCGCTTGCCCGTGCGGTCGGCGCCTTGGCCCAGTACCGGGGCCAGCAGCGCGATGAACAGGCCGGCGAGACCCGTCGCCCACGCCAACTTCATCGTGACTTCGTCCTTGGGGCCGAAGGCTTCGCTGGTGAGGTACACCGAGAACACGAACGTGGTGATCACGGTGGCGAAGGGCTGGGTTCCCCAATCCCACAGCGCCCAGGACGCGACCTTCCAGCCGGGGGCCTTGTGGTCGGCGAGGGCCGTGCCTGCGGGTGGCTGGAACGGCGTGGGTGAGTTCGGGGGTGCAACGGTCACAGGGTCACGCTAACCGCACAACGGAAACGAAAGGTAACAACCGCCGAAGTGGGCGCACACCGCCGGGCTTGAAACGACCGTTTATAGTCGCTCCGACGGGTTGTAAGGTAGACCCTGCAACGCCTCTGAACAGGCATTTTTGGTGCGCCAACGAAGGCGGCCGTAACCAAAGAAAGGCATCGCAATGACCGACAGCGGAGTCCTCAAGTACGGGGAGACCGAACTAGAACTGCCGATTGTGAAGGCCGTCCAAGGCAATGATGGCTTGGATATCGGAAAGCTTCTGGCCACCACTGGCGTGACCACTCTCGACCCGGGCTTCGTGAACACCGCTTCTTGCACGTCCGAGATCACCTTCATCGACGGTGACAAGGGCATCCTGCAGTACCGCGGCTACCCCATCGAGCAGCTGGCCGAGAAGGCAACCTTCATCGAGGTGGCGTACCTCCTCGTCTACGGCGAGCTCCCGACGCAGGAGCAGCTCGACGATTTCAACGCCAAGATCTCGTCGCGCATGATCCTCGACGAGCGCATGCGCGAGCTTTACCGCTGCTTCCCGCGCGGTGCCCACCCGATGCAGGTGCTCGCCGCCGGCATGATGGCGCTCGGCGCGTTCCACCGCGGCCACCTGGATCCGCACAACGCTGAGCACGTCGAGGAATCCAGCCTCCGCCTGCTGGGCGCGATGCCGGCCCTGACCGCGTACGCCTACAAGTCGTCCGTCGGTGAGCCGTTCCTCTACCCGCAGACCAAGCTCGGCTACGTCGAGAACTACCTGCGCCTCTCCTTCGGCAGCCCCGCCGAAGAGTACGAGATCGATCCCGAGGTGGTCAGCGCCTTCGAGACGCTGTTCATCCTGCACGCCGATCACGAGCAGAACGCGTCCACCTCGACGGTGCGCCTCGTCGGCTCGGCTGACGCCAACATCTACGCCTCGATGTCGTCCGGCATCAACGCCCTGTCGGGCCCGCTGCACGGCGGCGCCAACCAGGCCGTCGTGGAGATGCTGCGTCAGATCTCGCAGGAGGGCCTCGACATCAAGGAGTTTGTCTCCCAGGTCAAGGACAAGAAGTCCGGTGTGAAGCTCATGGGCTTCGGTCACCGCGTCTATAAGAACTACGATCCCCGCGCCAAGATCATCAAGGGCCATGCCGACGCGCTGCTGCGCAAGTCGGGGGGCTCCAACAAGATGCTCGACATGGCTCTGCAGCTCGAAGAGACCGCACTGAACGACGAGTACTTCATTGCTCGCAAGCTGTACCCGAACGTCGACTTCTACACCGGCCTCATCTACGAAGCGATGGGCTTCCCGTCGGCTCACTTCACCGCCCTGTTCGCCCTTGGCCGTCTGCCCGGCTGGATCGCCCAGTGGCGCGAAGAGCACGCCAACCCCACCCGCAAGATCGGCCGTCCGCGCCAGATCTACGTCGGTCCCGACAAGCGCGATTACGTGCCGATCTCGGAGCGCTGACCCGCTAGCAGAAACGTCCCCGCACCTCAGGGTGCGGGGATGTTTCTTTTGCCCGGCTTCCCGCCTCAACCCGCTGTGACTAGGCGTGTTATTTGTTCGTACACCCCCGTACATGCAAGGGCTTGGGGGAGCGGGGACGGCTGTGAGAGAAATGGAGACAGACAAGGCCCGGGACGGGCGTGGTAGCGAACTGGGGGGCGAAGCCACACAACCCGTCTCGGGCCTTGTGCTGTCCAGCATAGGACTGCCCTGGGGCCAATGGGGCTATCCGAGTTGAATCAGCGGCCGGCGTGCTGGCGCTCGTCCATGATGGCCAACCCGACGGCGAGCATGATGCACAGCGCGATGGCCGAGAAGGCGGCGACGAAGCCGCCTACGTAGGTGCCGCCCGCCACGAACAGGAAGAAGATGCTCGTGATCGCCGCGTTGCCCAGCGCGGTGGCGATCCGCTCCGTCGTCTGCTTGATGCCGCCTGCCGTGCCGCCGTGTTCCGGCGGGACATCCTGCATGGACAAGGTCTGGTTCGCCGAGCCGAAGGCGCCCATGCCGATGCCGTTGAACGCGAGCGTGATGGACAGCACCCACACCGGCCAGCCGAGGGTGCCGATAGCCCAGCCCGCGGCCAGCGACGTCACCGTGCCCACCACCAGCAGCATCAACGCGAACTTGGCCAGGCGTCGGCCGTGCGACATCACGAAGCGCACCGTGTACACCGACGAGAACGCGCTGAGGATGGCGTTCGGCAGACCGATCAGGCCGACGGTGAGAGCGTCGACGTCGAGGCCGCTCTGCAGGTAAATGGCCACAACGGCGAACGTGGACGTCATCCCGAGGAAGTTCGCGGACGAAACCAACAGGCCGTTGCGGAACGACGTGAAGGAGAAGAGGTTGAGATCGACGATCGGCTCGCGGCCGTGTTCGGCGTAGCGACGCTCCCACCGCAGCCACAGCCACAGCAGCACGGGCGCCAGTGCCAGAAGGCCCCACGCCAGCGGCTGGCGGGCCATGAAGGGGTACATGATCGCCAGCACGACCGCCACCACCAGGACGGTGCCGATCGGATCCAGATCCACCCGGCCGGCCGCTGAGCCGCGGCGGCGCCGTCGTTCGGTGTCGAAGGGGAACCACAGCAGGCCCAGTACGACGGCCAGCAGGCCGATGGGCAGGTAGAAGAAGAACGTCCAGCGCCATCCGGTGACTGGCCCGAACGCCTCGACGATGCCGCCCGCAAGCACCGGGCCGACGGCGACGGCGGCGGAAATGGTGAGGCCGAACATCGCGAACGCCCGCGCGCGACCGCCGCCGTGCCAGTACTGCTGGATCATGCCTGTGACCTGCGGGGAGAAGATGCCGGCGCCCAGGCCCTGCACCACGCGGGCCAGGTTGAGGATCAGCGCGTTGGGCGCCAAGCCGCACAGCAGAGAGCCGACGGTGAACAGCCCGGCGCCGATGACGAACCAGGAACTGCGACCCATGACGTCGCCGGCGCGCCCGGCGGGGATCAGCGAGATGCCGAACGCGAGGGAGTAACCGGAGAGGACCCACTGGAGGTCGGTGTCGGTGGCGCCGAGGCCGGATTCGAGCGACGGAAGGGTCACGTTCACCGAGGAGATCGCCATCAACGACATCGCCAAAGACAGCATCAATACGAAGAGGATCTTGAGGCGATTGAACTCGCGATCAGACCCCTCCACGCGAATGATGTTGCGGTTGGTCATCGTTAAGAGTTGTATCACCCGGCTGCGTCAGGGCCTATTCGGTGTTGTCGGCGCCCAGCATTAGGCTTCGCGTCGGAGGACTGAATTCCAATGCGCAGCATCGTCAGAATCATGGTCACGGCCCGCGAGCTGTGGCCCCTGTATCTCGGCATCATCATCGGCGCCATCGCCATCGCGGCGACGGCGTTGCTCACACCGTTCGTGATGGCTCGCGCGACGGACACCGTCGTGGCGATGGTCGCGGGCGACGGCGGCAGCGTGCAGGCGCTGATCTGGCTTGCGGTGCTGCTGCTGGCGCTCAACTTGGCCAACTCGGCGATCACGAATGTGACGGGCTACTGGGGCGACCTCATGGCCACGCGGTTGCGCTCCATCTTGTCGCGGCGGTACTTCCACAAGCTGCTGCGGCTGCCGCAGCGCTACTACGACAACGAGCTCACGGGCACGATCATCTCCAGGCTGAACCGGTCGATCACGTCGATCACGGACTTCCTGCAGATGTTCTCCAACAACTTCTTCCCGATGCTGATCACCGTCATCGCGGTGCTGATCATCTCGCTGTTCTACTCGCCGTGGCTGGCGGTGCTGCTCATCATCATCTACCCCACGTTCGTGTGGTTGACGGCGCTGACGTCGAAGAAGTGGCAGGTGTGGGAGCACCAGAAGAACGAGCATTACGACATCGCCGGCGGCCGCTTCGCCGAGGTGATCGGCCAGATGCGGGTGGTGAAGTCTTTCGTCACCGAGCGCGGGGAGCTGGCCAAGTTCGGCACCCACTACGACCGCGCCGTCGGCCTCACCCGGAAGCAGTCCAGCTGGTGGCACTGGATGGATCTGGCGCGCCGGGCCGTCCTCGACGTCGTCTTCTTCGGGATCTTCGTCATCATCTTCCTGCAGACCGCTCGGGGGGATTACTCCATCGGCACGATGGTCATGCTGATCCAGCTGGTCACGATGGCGCGCACCCCAGTCACATCGATGAGCTATTTGGTGGATACGACGCAGCGCGCCATCGCGGGCAGCCGCGAGTACTTCACCGTCATGGCGGAGATTGACGAGCCGAACAACCCGCTGGAGGTGCAGCAGGCGGCGGAGGTGCACTGGACCGACGCGGATCCGGTGATCTCGTTCGACGACGTCAGCTTCGGCTACGGCGACGGGCAGGACGACCGGCTGGTGCTCGAAGACATCGATCTGAAGATCAACCGCGGCGAGCGGGTGGCGTTCGTCGGTGAGTCCGGCGGCGGTAAGACGACGCTGGTGAACCTCATCATGAAGCTGTATCCGGCGAGCTCGGGGACGATTCAGGTCAACGGGCAGTCGGTGCGCGACGTGCCGTCGGAGGCGCTGCGCCGCGAGGTGGGTGTCGTGTTCCAGGACGCGTCTCTGTTCAGCGGCACGATCCGCGAAAACATGGCCTACGGCATCGATAACCCCACCGACGAGCAGCTCAGCGAAGCGGCGCGTCGGGCGAACGCGTTGAGCTTCATCACGCAGCTGAAGAACGGCTTCGACACGGAGATCGGCGAGCGCGGCATCAAGCTGTCGGGTGGCCAGAAGCAGCGCTTGTCGGTGGCGAGGGCGTTGCTGAAGGATGCGCCGATCTTGATCCTCGACGAGGCAACCAGCTCGCTGGACACCAAGGCCGAGCGAGCCGTGCAGGCGGGCTTGGAGGAGCTGATGGAGGGGCGGACAACGCTGATCATCGCGCACCGCTTGTCGACGATCTCGTCGGTGGATCGCATCGTCACGTTGAAGGACGGGCGGATCGACGAGGTGGGCACGCCGGCGGAGCTGGCGACGACTGGCGGTATCTACGCGGAGCTGCTGGCGCTGCAGGGCTCGACGAGCAAGGCGGACAAGGCCAAGCTCCTGGCCTACGACATCACCCACTGATCCCGGGCCCGCGGCGGCTTTATCGCTGATCTAGTAGCCGCGAGTAGATTGCGCCTGTGACCAAGCAGCCAGCGCCTTTCGATTTCGCCGCCATCAGGTGGGCCTACTTCGGTCTCGTGATCGGCATGTTCACCGCGTCGATCTCGCAGACCATCGTCGGCCCCGCGATCCCACGCATCGTCGCCGACCTCGGCGGCCTCGCTTGGTACTCGTGGCTCTCCACCATCGTGATGCTCGTCTCCGCCGTCGTCACCCCGATCAGCGGCAAGCTGTCCGACATCTTCGGCCGCCGTCGGTTCTACATCCTCGGCCTGTTGCTGTTCATGGCCGGCTCGATGTTGTCCGGCCTCGCCACGAGCTTCGCTTTCCTCATCGTCGCCCGCACCATCCAGGGAGCGGGCATGGGCATCTTGATGCCGCTGTCGCAGACCATCCTCGGCGATCTGATCCCCCCGCGACAGCGCGGCAAGTACCAGGGCTACATGGGAGCCATCATGGGCGCGTCGCAGGTGGCCGGCCCGTTGCTGGGCGGCTGGATCACCGACGTGTCCAGCTGGCGCTGGCTGTTCTACATCTCCATGCCGGTGGCGATCGTCGCGCTGATCATCGTCGTCCGCCACCTGCACATCCCAGAGTTGAGCATCCCCGCCAAGATTGACTACGCGGGCATCTCGACGATGACCGTCGGCGTCTCCTCCACGCTGCTCGGCATCAGCATGGGCGGCCAGAGCGGCTGGTTGGAACCGCAGGTGCTGGTGTTGCTCGGCGTTGGTCTGGCGTTCCTCATCGCCTTCGTTCTGGTGGAGCGCAAGGCGGAGGAGCCGATCGTTCCCCTGCATCTGTTCCGCAACTCGGTGTTCACCATGTCGACGGCGGCTGCCTTCTTCATGAACATGTCGATGATGGCGGTGCTCATCTACGTGCCGGTGTACGCGCAGGGCGTCCTGCGGATGTCGGCCACGGAATCCGGCCTCATCCTCATCCCGATGAACGTCACGCTGTTCGCCATCGGCATCGTCGTCGGCAACCTCACCACCCGCACGGGGCACTACAAGGAGTTCGCCGTCCTAGGCGGGGTGCTGCAGGTGGTGGGCGCCGTCCTGATGCTGCGGCTCGACGCCGATTCGGCCCGATGGGAACTCATCCTCTCCACGTCGGTGCTGGGCTTGGGCTACGGCTTGGCCTTCCAGATCTACGTGTTGGCGGTCCAGAACGCCGTCCAGCGCCGCGACCTCGGTGTGGCGACGTCGTCGCTGCAGTTCTTCCGCAACATCGGCAACACCTTGGGCACGGCAGTCGCCGGCACGATCATGACGACGCACCTCATGTCTGGGATCAGCCAGCGGATGACGCCGGCGTTGGAGGAGAAGGTGCCATCCGGCGGTCTGGATCCGAATGCGGTGCTCAACCCCGGCGCCCTCGCCTACCTGCCGACGGAGTTGGCAGACCTGCTGCGGGCCTCGCTGTCGGATTCCATGCACGCCGTGTTCTTGGTGATGCCGCCTCTGGTGCTGGCGTCGCTGATCTTCACGCTGTTCATCAAGCCGCTGAAGCTGCGCGACACGTTGTCGACGCCCGACGACCGTGGTCGCGAGATGCTCGACGCCACCGCCATGTCCAGCCCAGACCAGGAGCGCATGCTCTCGCCGGAGGACTCCAGCGCGCGGATGCGCGAGCGGATCACCGGCGCCCACCTGATTCTGCTGGCGGAGCAGGTGCGCGACGACAACGCGATCCTGCGCGACGCCGTCGCCGAGTTCGGTGGGGGAGACCTCGAACGCGGCCTCCAGATCCTCCGCTCCACCGGCACCATGTTGCTGACGGAGGACCCGGCCGTGATGGACGAGCACGAGGCGTTCGCCGTCGAGTTGTCGAAGCGGGGGCAGCAGCGCAACATGCTCAGCGATTCACTGACGGCCCGCTTGGACGCGGTCGCGGAACTGGTGTCGCATCGCCCGACGGGGGCGCCCACGAAGCCGCGGCTCAACACCGCCGACGGTATCGACGGCGTCGGCCTGCGCCGGGCGATGATGATGCTGGACTCGGCGCTGGTGGCCGATATCGCCACGCGGCGCTGGGACGAGCAGAACTAGCGCTGGAAGATTTCGTTCCGGGGTGCGCCAACGGGTAGTGTTGGTGCTTCGGCCAGTTGGATGCTGGCCATGCCCTCCTGCTGCGGGATCGACCCGTGGCCGTTAGTCCGAAGGAGGTGGGGCTGAAGCATGCGTAAGTACGAAGTCATGGTTCTCATCGATTCTGATGTTGATGAGCGTCAGGTACCCGCACTCGTTGAAAAGCACCTCGAGGTCATCACCAATGGTGGTGGCACCGTCGATAACACCGACATCTGGGGTCGTCGTCGTCTTGCATACGACATCAACAAGAAGTCCGAGGCGATTTACGCCGTGCTGCAGGTGACCGCGGAGCCTGCGATCGTTTCTGAGATGGATCGTCTGATGACCATCGATGAGAAGATCGTTCGCACCAAGGTGCTGCGGCTCGAGGACTGAGTTATCCACTACTTTTCCGCGGAGTGAAAAACTGTCACCCCTTCTTGCGATAGTGAGAAACGACAGCACTCCTCAAGTCCGACAACGTTAGGCAGATTCATGGCAGGCGAAACCCCCATCACGCTCATCGGCAACCTCACCGCTGATCCCGAGCTCCGCTTCACGCCCAATGGCGCAGCGGTGGCGAACTTCACCGTCGCCTCTACCCCCCGCACGTTCGATCGTCAGACGAACGAGTGGAAGGACGGCGATGCCATGTTCATCAACTGCTCGGTGTGGCGCCAGTACGCAGAGAACGTGGCCGAGTCCCTCCAGAAGGGCGCTCGCGTCATCGTTTCCGGTCGTCTGAAGTCTCGCTCCTACGAAACCCGCGAGGGCGAGAAGCGCACCGTGTTCGAAGTTGACGTCGACGAAGTCGGTCCCGCTCTGCGCTACGCAACCGCCAAGATCACCCGCACTCAGGGTGGCGGCGGCGGTGGCGGCAGCTGGCAGGGCAATCAGGGCGGCGGCAACGCCCCGCAGCAGTCCGATCCGTGGGCGAGCTCCGGCTCGAACCAGGGCGGCAACCGCGGCGGGAACGATCCCTGGGCGCAGTCCCAGCCGGAAGAGCCCCCGTTCTGATCCACCCGCTTATCTAGCCCGCCAGGGCTAGCTGGCACATTCCGTCGCAAGACGGGCTTCCCCGGGGCGCACACGCCCCGAGAGTTAAGGAGAGCACCACAATGGCCGGTCCACAGCGCAAGCCTGTGAACAAGAAGAAGATCCTGCCGGTGAAGACCACTCGCGTGGCCAACATCGATTACAAGGACATCAACACCCTCAAGAAGTTCATCTCGGAGCGTGGCAAGATCCGCGCGCGTCGCGTCACGGGCCTCTCGGTCCAGGACCAGCGCAAGATCGCCCTCGCCGTGAAGAACGCCCGCGAGGTTGCCCTGCTGCCCTACGCGTCCACCGCTCGCTGATTGGAGAAGAGAAGATGAAGCTCATTCTGACCAGCACTGTTGACAAGCTCGGCATCGCCGGCGACGTCGTCGAGGTCAAGGACGGCTACGGCCGCAACTTCCTGCTGCCCCAGGGTAAGGCGATCCGCTGGACCCGCGGCACCGAGAAGCAGATCGACGGCATCAAGCGCGCTCGTGACGCTCGCGAGGTTCGCGGCGTCGAGCACGCTCAGGAACTGCGTGAGCAGCTCGAGGGCCTGACCGTTTCGGTCCCGGCTCGCGTGTCCGATCAGGGTCACCTGTTCGGTTCCATCACCGCCAACGACATCGCTCAGGCGGTCAAGAAGGCCGGTGGCCCGACGATCGACAAGCGTTCGGTTTCGTTCGCCAAGCCGGTCAAGGCCGTTGGCAACCACACCGCTGCGGTGAAGCTGCACCAGGCCGTCACGGCGCACGTCCCCTTCGAGGTCGTCGCTCAGTGATCTGAGGCATCGCGTCGTTAGACGTTTGGGAAACCCCGGTCCGTTTGGGCCGGGGTTTTCTGTTTGTCGTCGCTGTTGGCCGTTGATTGATCCCTCGGGTGCCCCTTCCGTTGACTGAGCAGCCCTCGCTGTCCGCGGATTGGCTAGTTCGCGCGCCTATTCCGCTGACTGAGTAGCCCGCACCACTCTTGGTCGTACCGGTCCGGTCTGCCGTTGCCTGAGTCCACGAGAGAACCCGGCAACGAAACATAAGTGGGAGCTCTCCATGGCCAACTCTCAGCCGGCGACCCAATCGTCGACCTCCGACACCCAACGGCGCTTGTCCTCATCGGAGGCAAAGCTCGCGTTGATCGAATCCCGCGCCAGACCTGCCAAGGCGGCGTCGTCGAGTCCGTGCACCATGCGCGCCGTCGCATACTGATCGGCCAACCGGGAGAGGAACAGCAGCGGGTCGTCGGCGCCCAGCGCGACGCTGGCCCCAGCGTTGAGTAGTGTGCCGAGCGGAACGTCCTCCGCCTCGCGATACACGCCAAGGTGGACGTTCGAGGCGGGGCACACCTCGAACGTGATCCCCTTCTCCACCATCCGGCCCAAGAGGTCGGGGTCTTCAGCCGCGCGGACTCCGTGGCCGATGCGAGTCGGGGCCAAGAACTCCACCACTTCCTCCAGATGCTCAGGTCCACGCAACTCCCCGCCGTGAGGCACCCCTGGCAGGCCAGCGTTGCGGGCGATCCGGAAGGCACCCTCCCACTCGGGAGTTCGGCCGTCGCGCTCGTTGTTGTTCAACCCGAACGCACACACCTCACCAGACCCGTGCCCGGCGCGTCGAGCAGCAAATCGGGCCAGCGTCCGGGCGTCGAGGGGATGTCGGATGCGCGAGGCCGCGACCACGATGCCCACCTGCACCCCCGTCGCCTCCGCCGCGATCTTGGCCTGATCGCAGATGATCTCCAACGCCTCTTGGATGCCGCCGACCGAGCTGGCGTACGACGTCGGGTCCACTTGGAGTTCGAGCCGACGCGACCCCTCCGCCGCGTCGTCCTCGGCCGCCCGACTCACGACGGTGCGGAGCGCCTCCTCGCCCTTCACGGCCGCGCGGGCCACGTCGTAGAGGTGCTGGAACCGGTTCCACCCGCGCTTGTTGTACGGCACGTCTAGGGCGACGCCGTCGACCAGTTCGACGGGCAACTCCATGCCTCGCCGCTCGGCGAGTTCGATCAGGGTGGGGATGCTCATCGAGCCGGTGAAGTGCAGGTGCAGGTGCGCCTTGGGCAGGGTCAGGAGGTTGCGGCCGAGTGCGGGCTGGCTCGGGGCGTTCGCCGTCGATCCACCCGTGTCTGCCATGTCTCCGATCGTAGGGGAGCGCGCGTCAGGCGGTGCGGGAGTCGAGCTCAGCGATCAACTTCTTGCCCGCGGTGGTGCGGTACGACTCCTCGATGAGCTCGCGCACCTCGTCCCAGTCGGTGTCCTCATCCAAGTGCATTCCCACCCAACCCCATGGGCCGATGTAGCCGGGCAGGTAGCCCTTGGGGTGCTCCAGGATCGCCGCGCGCTCATGCTCGGGTAGGAAGAACGCGATCGAGTGGGGGTAGCGGACCCATTCGTCGTCGACCTTCGCGGCCATGCCCACCCATACGAACACCTTCTTCGTGAAGAACGACGGGTGCCCCACGGAGCGCTTCTCCTGGGCGCCGGGGAACGTCAGCGCTATCTCGCGGATCCGCTGCAGGTAGGGGTCGTCATGGGGGACGGCGTCAGGTACTGCCACGCGGCCATTGTGCAACGCCGGGGGGCGCTCTGCTGGTGGCACGCGCACGTGCGTTCAACCGTCGCAAGCGATTATTCTGTGCGGAATGAGCGCTCGATTCCTCGTCACCTGGCCCTGCCAAGACGCCTGCGGCACCGTGACCACAGATGAGGTTGTCGAAGGAGCCCCCGTCTACGCGTGCCCGGGGTGCGATTCGCGGTGGATCGAGGAGCGCGAGATCGGCTCCCTTCCGCAGCCGGAATCAGCACTCGATGAAGGCGACCGCGAGGCCACCCTCTGACGTTTCCTTGTACTTGCTAAGCATGTCGCGACCGGTGTCGCGGAGCGTGTAGATGGCCTGATCGAGGCTGACGCGGTGGTCGCCGTCGCCACTGAGCGCCAACTGCGCCGCGTTGATCGCCTTCACCGCCGCCATCGCGTTGCGCTCGATGCACGGCACCTGCACGAGGCCGCCGATCGGATCGCAGGTGAGGCCGAGGTTGTGTTCCAACCCGATCTCCGCCGCGTTCTCCACCTGAGCCGGGCTGCCGCCCATCACCTGCGCGAGGCCCGCCGCGGCCATGGCGCACGCAGAGCCCACCTCGCCCTGGCAGCCCACCTCGGCGCCCGAGATCGAGGCGTTCTTCTTGAACAGAGTGCCGACGGCGGTGGCCGCAAGCAGGAAATCGACGACGTCGTCGTCGGTGGCTCCGCGCTGGAATTCCATGAAGTAGTGCAACACCGCGGGCACGACGCCAGCCGCACCGTTGGTGGGGGCGGTCACCACCTTGCCGCCGCCGGCGTTCTCCTCGTTGACCGCCAGCGCGTACAGGTTGACCCAGTCCATGGCGGAGAAAGTCTGCGTGATGAGGTTGGGCACGCCGTTTCG
>DYZF01000088.1 GCA_020741375.1 Tessaracoccus flavescens | reverse complement strand
TCGAGAGTGGGGCGGGGAGGGGGCCTTCGCGGTGGGTCGGGCGTCGGGGCGTTCACGCGCGCGATAAGCGCGTGAACAGCCCCTGGGCGAGAAGGCCCCATCCCCCCACCACTCGCCCCCAACCACGGTCCACAGACAAACCCAGGAGATTTCGATACGCCCGGCGACTGCGTCGCGCGGACTACCCATCAGCGGTGAGAGCGAACGGACTACACAATCAGCAGTGAGAGCGCGGACTACACAATCAGGCGGAACCGGATTAAACACGACTGATTGGATGTTAACTAGTCACACCGACACCGGAAGGAAACGTCCCCCATGAGCGAACCGACCATCACCCACAACCCCGAGCAGTCCCGCTACGAAGCCCACCTCGACGGCGAACTCGCGGGCTTCGTCGAGTACCAACTGGCCGACGGCCTCGCCGTCTTCACCCACACCGAGGTGGATCCGAAGTTCGAGGGGAAGGGCGTGGGCAGCGCGCTGGCTCGAGGCGGCCTCGACGGCGTGCGCGAGACCATGTCGGACCGCAAGGTGCTGCCGCAGTGCCCGTTCATCAAGGCGTGGATCGGCAAGCATCCCGACTACCAGGACTTGGTCTACGGGCAGTAGAACTGCGACGACCCAACTTGGCGATCTCCGCACCCACCTCGGTGACGACGCCGCCAATCTCGTGGCCGCCGACGAAGGGGTAGCCGACCTGGCCCCACCGCTGAACAGAGGGGCAACCCGCGCTCGAGAGCGAAACGGGTTGCCCCTCGACCCGCCCTCGTCTAAGCTTTGTCCAAGGTTACACATCAACCATTTGGCCGACCCGTAACGCTGTCAGCCATCCCGCTCAACCCCTTAGGCTGACGCCCGTGCCAAAAACTCGCATCGCCCGGATCGCAATCCCGGTAGTCCTGATCCTCCTCTGGTTGGCCGGCGCCGGCATTGGCGGCCCCTACTTCGGCAAGGTGAGCGAGGTGGCCACGAACGATCAGGCCACGTTCCTTCCCACCAGCGCCGAAGCGACGGTCGTCGGCGACCGCTACCTCGACTTCGTGGACAGCTCCTCAGTGCCCGCCATCGTGCTCTTCAGCTCCGATGACGCGCTCACCGAAGAGACCATCGCCACGCTCGGCGAGGAGGCTACCGCGCTGGAAGGCATCGACGGCGTCACCCAGGTGTCCCCGCTGATCCCGTCGGAGGATGGCCTCGCGGCGCAGATGTTCGTCGGCATCGACGCGGAATCTGCGATTGCTGAGGTCGTCGAGACCGCACGCGAGGAACTCCGCAGCGACCTGCCCGACGGCGTCGACGTGCACGTCACCGGCCCCGCCGGCTTCACCGCCGACATCACCGACGCCTTCGGCGGCATCGACGGCCTTCTGCTGGTGGTCGCGCTCGCCGTCGTGCTCGTGATCCTGCTGCTGGTCTACCGCTCCGTGGTGTTGCCGTTCGCCGTACTGAGCACCAGCCTCTTCGCCCTGTGCGTGGCGCTGCTGGTCAACTGGTGGCTCGCCAAGGCCGACATCGTCACGCTGACCGGCCAAACCCAGGGCATCCTCTTCATCCTCGTCATCGGCGCCGCCACCGACTACTCCCTTCTCTACACGGCCCGCTACGCCGAGGAGCTGAAGCGCCGCGAGTCCAAGCTCGACGCCACCAAGGCAGCCGTCAAGGGCGTCATCGAGCCGATCCTCGCCTCGGGCGGCACCGTCATCGCGGGCCTGATGTGCCTCCTGCTCAGCGATCTGGGCTCCAGCCGATCGCTCGGCCCGGTTGCCTCCATCGGCATCGTCTTCTCCATGCTGGCCGCCCTCACGCTGCTGCCGAGCATCCTGTACCTGCTGGGCCGCGCCTCCTACTGGCCGCGCCGTCCCCGCTACCAGCCCAACCGCGGCGACGACGCCCAGATGCACGACGGCATCTACGCGAAGGCCGCGAACCTCATCTCCAGCAAGCCGCGCACCGTCTGGATCCTGTGCGTCATCGCGCTGGCCGCCGGCGCCGCCTTCGTGCCCACCCTCAAGGCCGACGGCGTGCCCCCGAGCGAGTTCGTCCTCGGCACCTCCGAGGCCCGCGACGGCCAGGCCGAGCTGGGCGAGCACTTCCCGGCCGGCTCCGGTTCCCCGGTGCGCCTGCTCGTCGCCGAGGGCGACCTGCAGTCCGTCGCCGACGACCTGCTGAGCCGCGACGACATCGATTCGGTCTCCGTCCTGTCCGAGGACTCCCCCGCAGGCACCGCCCCCGTGACCGCCGACGGCATCCAGGCGTTCGGCCCGCCCGGCACCCCGGCGCCGGCTCCCACCGTCAGCGACGGCGAGGTCATGCTCGAGGCGACGCTCACGGAGGTGCCCGACAGCGACGAGGCCACCCAGACCGTCCGCGACCTGCGGGACCAGTTCGAGGGCCGGGCGCTGATCGGCGGCCAGACGGCCACCGATCTGGACACCCGCGACACGTCCATCCGCGACCGCAACCTGATCATCCCGCTCGTGCTCGTGGTCATCCTCGTCATCCTGATGCTCCTGCTGCGCAGCGTGCTGGCGCCGGTGCTGCTCATCCTGACGACGGTGTTGAGCTTCGGCACCGCCATGGGCACGGCCGCGCTGGTGTTCAACCACGTCCTTGACCTGCCGGGCGCCGATCCGTCGGTGCCGCTGTACGGCTTCGTCTTCCTCGTGGCGCTGGGAATCGACTACAACATCTTCCTGATGACGCGTGTGCGCGAGGAATCGCTGCATCACGGCACCCGCGAGGGCATCAAGCGCGGTCTGGCCGTCACCGGCGGCGTGATCACGTCGGCGGGCTTGGTGCTGGCCGCCACGTTCGCCGCCCTCGTCGTCATCCCGATCCTGTTCCTGCTGCAGTTGGCGTTCATCGTCGCCTTCGGCGTCCTGCTGGACACGTTCCTGGTCCGCACCTTGCTGGTCCCGGCGCTGTCCTACGACATCGGCCCGAAGATCTGGTGGCCCGCCAAGCTGCCGGCCGACCGCGAGGCCGACGGCGGTTCGGCCGTCCCGGCGCACGGACCGGCCGAGCCCGCTCATGCGGCGGTCGATCAGGCTCCGCTGCGCGCCTCCGAGGAGCCGGCTCCTCGTCGAGCCGCCGACGACTGACGCGACCCTTGCCCCATCGCACCGCATGCCTCCACCCGAGTAGGGTGGGGGCATGCGTGCGATTGTGGTCAATGACGGGGGCGCCGCCCTCGAGGATGTCTCTGAGAACCTACTGGACGACGGCGCGGTGGTCGTCGACGTGGCCTTCTCAGACCTCAACTACAAGGACGCCCTTGCCGTCACCGGCCGCCCTGGCGTCGTCCGCCGCACCCCACTGATCGCCGGCATCGATCTGGTGGGCACCGTCGCCGAATCCAGCGATCCCCGCTGGGCCAAGGGCGATTGGGTCATGCTCAACGGCGCCGGCCTCTCCGAGACCAAGCACGGCGGCTACGCCACCAGGGCCTGCATCGACGGCGACCTCGCCGTCACGCTCCCCGAGGGCCTCAGCCCAGAGCGCTGCGCCGCCCTCGGCACGGCCGGTTACACCGCAGCCCTGGCCGTCACGCGCCTCGTCAGCGAAGGGCTCAAGCCCGACGACGGCCCCATCCTCGTCACCGGCGCCACCGGCGGCGTGGGCTCGATCGCCACCATGCTGCTCGACGCCGCAGGCTTCGTCGTCTACGCCTCCACCGGGCGAACGGAGGAGTTGGGCGATTACCTGCGCGGGCTCGGCGCCGACGAAGTGCTCCCCCGCTCCGACTTCGAGGAGAAGGGCAAGCCGCTCCAGAAGGCCCAGTTCGCCGGCGTCGTCGATTCCGTCGGCGGCACCACGCTGGCCAACGCGATCGCCCGCACCAACCCCGGCGGCATCGTCACCTCCTGCGGCTTGGCCGGCTCCCACGACCTCCCCACAACCGTGATGCCCTTCATCCTGCGCGGCGTGACGCTGGCGGGCATCGATTCAGTGTGGGCCACCGTCGACGACCGCGCCGACGCGTGGCGGATCCTCGCTCGCGGGGTCGACGTCGACGCCCTGGACGCCATGACCACCACCATCGGTCTCGACGGCGTCATCGAGGCCGGAGAGCGACTCATGGCCGGATCGCTGCACGGCCGAACGCTCGTCGAGATTCGCTGATCTGGGTTTCCCCGCTCGGCCACTATTCCCCTCCGCGGGCGGTGGTCTAGTTTGGGACGGTCGCCACAGTCGATCCAGCGCTTGGAGGTGCCGGCGTGACACATGAGTCGTCCAGCCAAGAAATGACCCTCACCGGGGTGGGGGTGAGTTCTGGCGTCGCCGTCGGAC
>DYZF01000087.1 GCA_020741375.1 Tessaracoccus flavescens | reverse complement strand
AGGCGGCGACCAGTGCGTTGGCGAAGCTGGAGGCAGCTGTCGGCGGGGAGTCCGCGCTGAGCGTCAACGTCTCCGCCAGCGACCCTGCCCTCCGGGCGCGTCTGGCCGATGCCATCGCCCGCCGGGTGCCGGTGCGGCTCACCTACCGCTCCTCGAACCGGCCCGGCGAGTCCGTCGCCGACGTCGAACCGGCGCGGCTGCGACTGGTGGACGGCTTCAACTATCTCGACGCCTGGAGCCGTCCCCGCGAAGCGTGGCGCTCCTTCCGTTTGGACCGCATCGCGGACGTGGAGCTCCTCGACGGCGACACCAACGCAGACCACGGCGACGCCCCCGAGGGCTGGTTCGATGACGTGTCCGATGAACTGACCCTCACCGTCACCCCGTCGGCCCGATGGATCACCGAGTATTACCCCACCACAGCCGTCGTCGATCATGGCGACAGGCTCGAGGTGACCTTCCCGGTCGCGTCACTCGACTGGGCCGTCTCTCTGGTGCTGCGGCTCGGTGATGCCGTCGTGGACGTGTCAGACCCGTCGATTCGCGCAGCCGCACAGAACAAGGCCGCGCAGGCATTGGCCCTGTATGGGGCCTGAGGTAGCATTCCACGCGTGATCTGGGTAGCAGTGGTAGGTGGTTTGGCCTTGGCCGGGCTCATCGCGCTCGTGATCTACGGCGTCGGCCTGAAAAGCAAGGCAGAGGCGCTGCAGAGCGAGGCGAGGCAACTGCAGCTGCGCGCCCAGGAAATGAAACGGCTCATCGGTGAGGTCCAACAGGCCTTGCCAATGCGCGACTAGACTTGAACGAGCGACGGCACCGGTCGTCGCAGAGGAAAGGGTGGCACCGATGCCAACACTGTTGCTCCTGAGTGGTTGGGAGATCCCGATCGTCCTGCTCGTTGCACTCCTGATCTTCGGAGGGTCGCGTCTGGCTGGCCTCGGCAAGGGCATGGGCCGCTCGATTCGCGAATTCAAGGAAGAGGTCAAGGGCCTGCCCGAAGATGAGCCGAAGCGCCGCGACGAGGTCGTCGACGCTGAGATCGTGCAGCCCGAAATCGACCGCAAGCCCCCGGCTGACCACTGAGCATCATGGCTGAGGCAACCACCGAACCGACGGTGAAGCGCCGCCGGCTCGCGTGGTTGCGTCCGCCGGAGGCCGGCCCGGGCGGCACCATGTCCATCTGGGACCATCTGCGGGAGCTGCGCTACCGCCTGATGGTCTCCTTTGCGGGCATCGTGCTCGCGGCCATCGGCTGCATCCTGTTCTACGACCCGCTGGTCAAGTTCATGATGGAGCCCTACTACCGGGCCCAACACATCCTTCAAACCGAGCGCGGTGCCGACGTGCTCGTCGTGAACAACGGCGTCGGCGGCGCGTTCGCCCTCGGCGTCCTCATCTGCGTCATCGGCGGCGTCGTCTTGGCGTCCCCGATCTGGCTGTGGCAGCTGTGGGCATTCGTCGCGCCCGGCCTGGTGTCCAAGGAGAAGAAGTACGCGGTCGCGTTCATCGCCATCGCCCTTCCGCTCTTCCTAGCCGGCTGTGCGCTCGGCTACCACGTCTGGCCCAAGGGCATCGAAGTCCTCCTCGGGTTCACCCCGATGAACATGGGCATCTCCAACCTGCTGGAGATGCGGGAATTCCTCGGCATGGAGATCAAGATCATCTTGGTCTTCGGCCTCAGCTTCCTGCTCCCCGTGGTCGTCGTGGCCCTCAACATGGCGGGCGTGGTCCGCGGCTACCAGCTGAAGGCCGCCCGCAAGATGGTGATCTTCGGCAGCGTCGTGTTCGCCGCCGTCGCCACCCCCACCACAGACCCGTTCTCACTTCTGGCGCTGGCAGTTCCCGTCACCCTTATGTTCTTCATCTCGGAGTTCATCTGTCGGGCCTGGGACAAGAAGCGCGGCATCACCGAAGAGACGGCGAAGGAATTCGCCATCGATTTGGACGACGGCAAGTGACCCACGAGGTAGCGAAACGGCGGCTCGTCACCGTCGTTTGTAATGAGCGCTCGGGCGGAGGCCGCGCGGGCCGAGCGCTGCCCAAGATCACACGCCGGCTGCACGACGCGTTGCCCGACGCGGAACTCCACGTCGTGAAATCCACGTCGTTCGAGCAGGCCTCAGACCTGCTTCGCACTGCGGCCCTCTCGGCCCGTCCCGGCGACGTCGTGTGCGTCGTCGGCGGGGACGGCATGGCTCACCTCGGCCTCAACGCGTGCGCGCACACCGACGCCACTTTTGCCATCATCCCCGCCGGCACTGGCAATGATTTCGCGCGCGGCGTCGGCATCCCCGGCTCCATCAAGGAATCCGTGGAGGCGATCGTGCGCGGCAAGACCCGGGTGGTGGACCTCTCGCTGCTCACCAACGGCGAATCGTCGCGCTTCGTCGGCGCCGTCGTGTCCAGCGGCTACGACGCCCGCGTCAACCGAGCGACCAACGACATCAATCTCCGCTTCGGGGCGCTTAGCTACGGCTACATCGCGCTGCGCGAGCTCGCGGCCTTCGAGCCGCTGAGCTATCGCCTCGTCGTCGACGGCGAGCCGCGTGAGCTGAAGGCCATGATGGTGGCGGTGTGCAACACCGGCGTCTTCGGCGGCGGCATGCAGATCTCTCCCGACGCCAACCCCGAGGACGGGCTGCTGGACGTCACCGTCATCCACGAGGCGTCCCGCGGCAAGCTGTTGCGGCTGCTGCCCACCGTCTACAGCGGCAAGTTCGTCACCAACCCGGTGGTGGAGCGGTTCACGGCCACCATGGTCGAGGTGGACGGCGACGGCTTGTTCCTGATGGGCGACGGTGAAGAAATGGGCGACGCGCCCGCCAAGGTGGAGTCGGTGCCGGGGGCCCTGCGAGTCATCGTCGGCTAGGTCTGCGCGCTGGCCTCGGCTGCTACTTTGGTGAAATGAGCACTGAGGCGGAACTGCCCGACGAGGTCCGCGAGTTCGCGAATCTTTACCCCTTCGGCCTCGACGGCTACCAGCTCGACGCATGTCGCGAGTTGGCCTCGGGCAGCGGCGTCTTGGTGGCGGCCCCCACCGGCGCCGGCAAGACCGTGGTGGGGGAGTTCGCGGTCTTCCTCGCCGTCGAACACTCCCGCAAGTGCTTCTACACCACTCCCATCAAGGCGCTGTCCAACCAGAAGTACCACGATCTGGTGGACCGCTACGGGGCCGACCGGGTGGGCCTCCTCACCGGCGATTCCTCCATCAACGCCGAGGCGCAGATCGTCGTGATGACCACCGAAGTGCTGCGCAACATGATCTACGCCGGCTCGCCGACGCTGGGCAATCTGGGCTACGTCGTCATGGACGAAGTGCACTACCTTGCGGATCGCTTCCGCGGCCCGGTGTGGGAGGAAGTGATCCTCGGGCTCGCCGAATCCGTTCAGATCGCCGCGTTGTCGGCCACGGTGAGCAACGTCGAGGATTTTGGGGAGTGGCTCCGCACGGTGCGCGGTGACTTCGCCGTCGTGGTCTCGGAGCGGCGCCCGGTGCCGCTGTTCCAGCACGTGCTGGTGGGGCGCAAACTCTACGACCTGTTCGACGGCGTCGCGCCCACCGCGATGGAGGAGCCAGCGCAGCGGGCCGCCAAGGTCAATCGAGAGCTGCTGCGGGTCTCCAAGGGGGAGGCGTCTCGGGTCCGCGACGACGCCCGACGGCCCCGCGGACGCTCCGGCCGCGGCAAGCAGGTGCACAGCCAGGGCTCGGGCGCCTTCGGTGGCGCTGCCTCGTCGAAGTTCGCCAGCAGGCAGACCAGCCGCGGCGAGGTGGCGATCTCGCTGGACCGGGCCGATCTCCTCCCAGCCATCTACTTCATCTTCTCCCGTGTCGGCTGCGACGCCGCCGTCCGTCAGGTCTACGACGCAGGCATCACGCTGACCAACCGGGCTGAGGCCGCGCTGCTGGGCGACATCGCCGACAAGCACGTGTCCGGCTTGAGCGCCGCTGATCTCGACGCGCTCGGCTTCGAGCGGTTCCGTGAAGCCCTCATGGCCGGTGTGGCGGCGCACCACGCCGGACAACTGCCGGCGTTCAAGGCCATCGTCGAGGAGGGATTCTCGACCGGTGCTCTCAAGCTCGTGTTCGCGACGGAGACGCTCGCCCTTGGCATCAACATGCCCGCGCGCACCGTCGTCATCGAGAAGCTGGTCAAGTACAACGGCGAGAGCCACGTGGACATCACGCCCGGGGAGTACACCCAACTCACCGGCCGCGCCGGCCGCCGCGGAATCGACGTCGAGGGCCATGCCGTGGTGCTGTGGCAATCGGGGATGGATCCGCGCGCCGTCGCGGGCCTCGCGTCGCGCCGCACCTACCCACTGAAGTCCAGCTTCAAGCCCACCTACAACATGGCGGTCAACCTCATGGCCACGCTGGGCAGGGAGCGCGCCCGCGATCTCTTGAACCAGTCCTTCGCCCAGTTCCAGACGGACAAGTCGGTGGTGCAGTCCGCCAGAGTAGGGAGGAAGGTCCAAGCAGACCTCACGGCCGCCCATGAGGCCGTGGAGTGCCATCTGGGCGATTTCATGGAGTACGCCCGGCTCCGTGACGAGATCTCGCGGCTGGAGGCCTACTCGTCGAAGGCCCGGCGCCAAGAGGCGGCCGACGCCGTGGCGGATTCCATCACTCAGTTGCTGCAGGGCGACATCGTCCATCTCCCGCGCCAGGGCTGGTCGGTCGTGCTGCGCGTCGGCCAGAAGGCGGGCAAGCACGCCCAACCATGGGTGCAGGTGATCTCAACCGACCACACGGTGCTGAAGCTCGAGCCCCACGACCTGCGTGGCCCGCTGCAGCCCGTGGGGCGCGTGCGCGTCCCCCGGGACTTCTCGTTGCGCGAGCGCAAGGACCGGCGGTCGCTGCTGACCGCCATGTCCAACAAGATCGAGCAGCACGATCCCGACATCCCCGACACCGCGATCCCCAGCGACGAGGACACCGCTCAGGAGATCCGGCGCCTGCGCAAGGAACTCGCCGCCCACCCGTGCCACGAGTGTCCCGAGCGCGAGCTGCACGCAGTGGAAGCCGCAAAGATCATTCGGTTGGAGCGCGAGGCCCAGCGGATGGAGGCCGCCATCACCGGCCAAGCCAACTCCTTGGGCATCCAGTTCGACAGGGTGTGCGCGGTGCTGGAGGAGCTCGGCTACCTCGACGGCGACGAACTCACCGACGCTGGACGCATGCTGCGTCGCATCTACAACGAACTGGATCTGGTGGCCGCCGAGTGCGTGCGTCGCGACGTGTTCGCAGGCCTGACGCCGCCGCAACTGGCCGCCGTTCTCTCCACGCTGCTCTACGAGTCGCGCCCGAGCCGCGACGCGGCCCTTCCCCGCATGCCAGACGCGGCCTCCGAGCGCGCACAGTCGGAGCTACGGGGCGTCTGGCGCGAGGTCGGCCAGTTGGAGCGCAAGCACAAGCGCGACCGCGGACGCGAGCCGGACATCGGCTTCGCCGAGGCGGCGTGGCGCTGGGCCAGCGGCCAGGATCTGGCGAAGGTGCTGCGCAACGGTGACCTGTCCGCAGGCGACTTCGTCCGCTGGGTCCGGCAGGTCATCGATCTCGCCGGCCAGCTCGCGACCGCCGTCGGGCCCGGGGATCTGCGACGCACGTGCCGCGAAGCGGCCGATGCCGTGCGACGCGGGGTCGTGGCCGCCGACATGTTTGAGGACTGAGCGGCGCTAAGTTTGGGCACATGGCCGTAGCTCTCCGTGTGATTCCCTGCCTCGACGTCCATGACGGACGCGTCGTCAAGGGCGTCAACTTCACCAACCTCCGCGACGCCGGCGACCCCGTCGAGCTCGCCGCACGGTACTCAGCCGAGGGGGCCGACGAGCTCACCTTCCTCGACATCTCGGCCTCCGCCGACGGCCGGGCCACCACCCGCGACGTGGTGGCGCGCTGCGCGGAGACTGTGTTCATCCCGCTCACCGTCGGCGGGGGAGTCCGCGACGTCAGCGACGTGGATGCGCTGCTCAGATCCGGAGCCGACAAGGTGGGCATCAACACCGGAGCGCTCGCGCGCCCGGCCGTCATCGACGAAATCGCCGCCCGCTTCGGCAACCAGGTCTTGGTCCTCTCCGTCGACGCCCGCCGCAAGGACGGCATGCCATCCGGCTTCGGCGTGACCACGCACGGCGGCCGCAAGTCCGCCGGCGTCGACGCCCTCGAGTGGGCGAAGGAGGCTGTTGACCGGGGAGTGGGGGAGATCCTGCTCAACTCCATGGACGCAGACGGCACCACCGACGGCTTCGACCTGGAGATGCTGACGGCCATGCGTGCCGTCGTGGACGTGCCCCTGATCGCCTCGGGCGGCGCGGGCACCGTCGAGCACTTCGTCGAGGCCGCCCGGACCGGCGCCGACGCGCTGCTGGCCGCCAGCGTCTTCCATTACGGCACCCTCACCGTCCACGACGTCAAGGCGGGCCTCCGCGAGGCCGGCTTCGACGTCCGCTAGCCCCTGGCCACCCACACCGACACGAAGGATCCACCATGGAATGCTTGTTCTGCTCGATCGTCGCCGGCGACATCCCGTCCAAGAAGGTCTATGAGGACGACGTCGCCTACGCGTTCCTCGACATCTCACCGTGGCAGGTGGGCCACACTCTGGTGGTGCCCAAGCGGCACTCCACCGACGTGCTGGACGACGACGAGGTGCTGGCCGAGATCGCCCCAGCCGTGGCCCGGGTCGGCCGGCTGCTGAAGGAGAAGCTGGGCGCCGATGCCTGCAACGTCATGTCCAACGCAGGCGCCGCCTCGGGCCAAGAGGTGTTCCACACCCATGTGCATCTCATCCCGCGCTGGGCGGACAACCCGGGGATCTCCAACATGCGCACCCCCGTTGAACAAGACCTCGACAGCGTCCACAGCAGGCTCGTCTGAGCGTGAAATCCGCGACACGAAATCCTTAGATACCACCCCCCCGTTGGGGTATAGGATCGTGGTTTACTCTGTTCTCGTCACTAGGGCGTGGACGCGCCCACCAAAGATATGGAAAGGGTCCTCTTGTGAAGACCACCAAGACCGTCGGCATTTTGTCGATTATCGCCGGGCTCATCATGATCATCGCCGGCGCCGTCACCTGGGGCGTTGTCACCTCGCAGCTCAAGGCCGAGAACATCACCGTTCCTGGCGACTCCGAGTTCATGGGCGGCGCCTACGCCGGCAAGAAGGTTGGCGGCCCGCTTTCGGCTTACGCTCAGGCCGACATCATCAACGTGCACGCTCTGAACTCTTCCAACGGCGAGACCTACGCCACCCTCGGCAAGCTCGCCAACGAGGCGAAGGAAGCCGGCGACACCGCCAAGGCTGAGGAGTACACCAAGCAGCGCACCTCGATGATGACCGCCTCCTTCCTGCGTTCGTCGCTGTTCAGCTCCGTCATCGCCTACGGCGTTGCCGCGCTGGTCATCGGCCTCGGCGTCCTGTTCGGCCTCATCGGCTGGGCGCTCACGTCCATCAACCCGCAGCGTTACGCCGCCGTGACGCGCGCTGATGGCGCCGTCGTCTGATCGACACAACCCCCTTTCAAGACGGTGGGTCGGGAGCTTCCCGGCCCACCGTCTTACATTTCGGGACGCTGTCGGGGCCGCGCTTGACACCTGACGGGTCAGCCGGGATTGTTGACCCATGCCCACTAGCTGGTTCGTAGTTATCTACTAGCGCTTCGCGTCACCCGTACCCGAAGCGCTCCCTCGTCTGCCCACTTGGCAACGGGGGTTTTTTCTTGAGAACGACGATCACCCAGCCAGCTTGAACATGAAGGGAGAGGCAAATGGCGGCCAACGACGGTCAAGTCATGACGGGGGCGCAAGCGCTCGTCGAGTCACTCGAACGAATGGGCGTTGACGTAGCGTTCGGTATTCCGGGCGGCGCAATTCTTCCGGCCTATGATCCGCTGTACGACTCCAAGATCCGCCACATCCTCGTCCGCCATGAGCAGGGCGCCGGACACGCGGCGGAGGGCTACGCGATGACGTCTGGCCGGGTTGGCGTGTGCATCGCCACCTCAGGCCCCGGCGCCACCAACCTCGTGACGCCCATCGCCAACGCGTACATGGATTCGACGGCGCTCGTCGCGATCACCGGCCAGGTGAACTCCACCGCCATCGGCACCGACGCGTTCCAGGAGGCCGACATCCGCGGCATCACGATGCCGATCACGAAGCACAGCTTCCTGATCAAGGACGTCCGCGACATCCCGCTGGCCATTCAGGAGGCCTTCCACATCGCGTCGACGGGCCGCCCTGGCCCGGTGCTCGTGGACATCGCCAAGGACGCCCTGGTGGCCTCCGCTCCGTTCGAGTGGCCGACGGAGCTGGATCTGCCCGGCTACAAGCCGACGACGAAGCCGCACTCGCGTCAGATCCGTGCCGCCGCGAAGATGATCTCGGAAGCCAAGCGGCCGGTCCTCTACGTGGGCGGCGGCGTTCAGTCCGCCCGCGCCCAGGAAGAGCTGGCGGAGTTCGTCGCCAAGACTCGCATCCCCGTCGTCACCACCCTGATGGCGCGCGGCGCGTTCCCCGACAGCCACGAGCTCAACATGGGCATGCCCGGCATGCACGGCACCGTCGCCGCGGTGGGCGCGCTTCAGAAGTCCGATCTGTTGATCGCTCTGGGCACCCGCTTCGACGACCGCGTGACGGGGCGCCTCGACAGCTTCGCCACCGGCGCGAAGGTCATCCACGCCGACATCGACCCGGCTGAGATCGGCAAGAACAAGGCCGTCGACGTTCCAATCGTGGGCGACGTGAAGGAGACCCTCGCGCAGCTCAACGTTGCGATCGAGGCGTACCCGGCACCCGAGGCCGACGCGTGGCGCCACCAGCTGGCCGCCATGAAGGCGCGCTACCAGCCGCGCTGGGACGAGGCTCCCGACGGCCGCCTGTCGCCGCAGGAAGTCATCCAGCGCATCGGCCAGCTCAGCCCCGACGACAGCATCTACGTGGCCGGCGTCGGCCAGCACCAGATGTGGTCGGCGCACTTCCTTCCGCATGAGCGGGTGGGCAAGTGGGTCAACTCCGGCGGCGCCGGCACCATGGGCTTCTGCGTCCCGGCAGCCATGGGCGCCAAGGTGGCCAACCCCGACACCACCGTGTGGGGCATCGACGGCGACGGCTGCTTCCAGATGACCAACCAGGAGCTCGTCACCTGCGCGTTGAACAACATCCCGATCAAGATCGCGATCATCAACAACAACGCGCTGGGCATGGTTCGCCAGTGGCAGTCCCTGTTCTACGAGGGCCGCTACTCCAACACGGATCTGATGACCGAATCGCTGCCCAACTTCCCGATGCTCGCCGAGGCGATGGGCTGCGTCGGGCTCCGCGCTACTAACGAGGTGGAGATGGAATCTGCGATCCAGCAGGCGCTGGAGATCAACGACCGCCCTGTCGTCATCGAGTTCGTGGTCCACAAGGACGCCATGGTGTGGCCGATGGTCCCCGCTGGCGTCAGCAACGACGAGATCCGCGTGGCCCGCGACATGGCCCCCGATTGGGAAGAGGAAGTCCTGTGAGCACCCACACCCTGTCCATCCTGACGTCCAACACCCCCGGTGTCCTGACGCGCGTCGCCGCGCTGTTCTCCCGTCGCGGATTCAACATCCAGTCGCTGGCCGTCGGCCCGACGGAGCGCGAGGACATCTCCCGTATGACCGTGGTCGCGGAAGTGGAGGACGACGCCGCCCTCGAGCAGATCGTCAAGCAGCTCAACAAGCTCGTCGAGGTGCGCAAGATCCTCGAACTGGGGGAGAGCTCGGTGCGCCGGGAACTGATGATGGTCAAGGTGCGCGCCGACGCGTCCACCCGCAGCCAGGTCATCGACGTCGTGTCCCTGTTCCGCGGCAAGGCCGTCGACGTGTCAGCGGAGACCATTACGATCGAGGCCACCGGATCCGACGACAAGCTCAAGGCTCTGTTGGAGATGCTCGCCCCGCACGGGGTCATCGAACTCGTCCAGTCTGGCCAGGTCGCCCTCGGGCGCGGCGCCAAGACGCTCGCCGAAAAAGCTAAGTAGAAAGAAACTAGGAGAACCCCATGGCAGAAATGTTCTACGACAACGACGCCGACCTGTCGATCATTCAGGGTCGCAGCGTCGCCGTCATCGGCTACGGCTCGCAGGGCCACGCGCACGCGCTGTCGCTGCGCGATTCGGGCGTCGACGTTCGCGTCGGTCTGCGCGCCGGGTCGCCGTCGGTCGCCAAGGCTGAGGCCGAGGGCCTGCGCGTGGTGAGCGTCGCCGAGGCTGTCGAAGAGGCAGACCTGATCATGATCCTCACCCCGGACCAGGTGCAGCGCAAGGTGTACGCCGAGGAGATCGAGCCCCACCTCGCCAAGGGTGACGCGCTGTTCTTCGCGCACGGCTTCAACATCCGCTTCGGCTACATCACGCCCCCGGAGGGCGTCGACGTGTGCATGGTGGCCCCGAAGGGCCCCGGCCACCTCGTGCGTCGCGAGTACGCCAACGGTCGCGGCGTTCCCGCGATCATCGCCGTCGAGAAGGACGAGACGGGCAACGCGTGGCCGCTGGCCCTGTCCTACGCCAAGGCGATCGGCTCGCTGCGCGCCGGTGGCATCAAGACCACCTTCACCGAGGAGACCGAGACCGATCTCTTCGGCGAGCAGGCTGTCCTGTGTGGCGGCGCCTCGGCGCTCGTCCAGGCCGGCTTCGAGGTGCTGACCGAGGCCGGCTACCAACCGGAGGTTGCCTACTTCGAGTGCCTCCACGAGCTGAAGCTGATCGTCGACCTCATGTACGAGGGCGGCATCGCCAAGCAGCGCTGGAGCGTCTCCGACACCGCTGAGTACGGCGACTACGTTTCCGGCCCGCGCGTCATCACCCCCGAGGTGAAGGAGAACATGAAGGCCGTCCTCGCCGACGTCCAGAACGGCAACTTCGCCAAGCGCTTCATCGACGACCAGGACGCCGGTGCTCCGGAGTTCAAGGAACTGCGCGCCAAGGGTGAGGCCCACCCGATCGAGGCCACCGGCCGCGAGCTGCGTAAGCTGATGAGCTGGGTGGAGAAGACGGATTCGGATTACACCGAAGGCACCGCAGCCCGCTGATCCAGCCACACGCGAAACGACGGCCCCGGGAACTCCCGGGGCCGTCGTCGCGTGTGGAGCCGAACCTCTTACCGGCTCAGGCCAGGCGCTCGGCGATGCGGTCGCCAGTCTCGACGGTGCGCGACTT
>DYZF01000086.1 GCA_020741375.1 Tessaracoccus flavescens | reverse complement strand
GTTGTCGCCGGTGTTGACCACCAAGTCCGGGCGCAGGTTGGGGAGCGAGCGGAGAAACGCCAGCTTCCGTTCCTGCCCAGCGATCAGGTGAAGGTCACTGATGTGAAGGACACGTAGCGGCGCGCCATCGGCCGGCAGCACGGGAGCCTCGACGCGCCGGAGCGTATACAGCCCCGCCTCAATCAGGCCCCACCCGAAGCAGGCTGCACCGGTGGCGGCGACCACACCGGCCGCCGCCAACGCCTTCGCCGTCACCCGATTAGCCGTTTCCGTCGCCGCCGCCATTGGCGGGCGGCGTCGGCTTGCTGGCCGGTGGCTTGGGCGCTGCCGACTTCTTCTCGGTGGGCTTCGGATCCGGCCCCTTCGTCGTCGGTGTCGAGGTCGGGGTGGGCGTCGGCTTCGGCGGCTCGGGCTTCGGCCCCATCGAGACGCGCAGGCGAATCGTGGAGAACTTCACGGCCTGATCGCTGGGGGACGCGCCCAAGAAAGTGCCCTTACGGCGCTCGGAGTAGACGTTCCAACGCTCGGTCTGGAAGCCGGCGGCTTCGAGCGTGCGCTTCGCCTCTTCGTAGTTCATGCCCTTGAGCGACGGCAGCGGAACCTTCACACCCTCGAGGATCGTCTTGGACGGCTCGGTGAACTTGGTCTTGGGCTTGTCCTTCAGGGCGGAGGTCATGGCGCCCTTCCACATCTTGCCCGCGTCGCCACCGCCGGTGCCCGCGAGATACGTGCCGCTGGGCAGCGTCACGCGACGGAGCGTCTTCCGGTTCGGGTTCTCTTCGTAGTACGCGGCGGTCTTGTCGATGGCGATCATGCTGATGCCCGCCATCTCCGGGGTGTAGCCGGCGAACCAGACGGACTGGTAGTTGTTCGTCGTACCCGTCTTGCCGGCCTGGTCGTAGCCGCCGCTGATGCGGGCCGGGCGGCCCGTGCCGTCCTCGATGACCTTCTGCAACAGATAGCTGACACCGTCAGCCACCTCCGGGCGAATCACCTGCTCGCAGTTGGCCGACGGGACGCCCAACTCGGCGCCGTCGCGGGTGATGACCGACTTCAGGATGATCGGGTTGCAGTGGATGCCGCGGTTGGCGAACGTGGCGTAGGCCTCGGCCATGGACAGCGGGGTCACGTCCGCGACGCCGAGCACGAACGAGGGGAAGCGCTGCATGGAACGCAGTTCCTGACCGCTCGCCAGCTTCACGCCGGCCTTGGAGGCCATATCGATCGACGCACAGATGCCGGCGTCACGGATCAGCTGCATGAAGTAGGTGTTGACCGACTTCTCGGTGGCCTCGACCATGTCGATCTTGCCGAATCCGCCCTGACCCTGGTTCTGGGGCGAATAGTCCTGGTTGAACGTGAAGCTGCCCTGGCAGTCGCGGAACGTCCAGCCCTTCGTGTCAATCTTGCCGGGCGCGTTGTACTCCCGGTCCGGAGTCATGCCCATGTCCAGTGCAGCCGCCAGAGTGAAGGGCTTGAATGTTGATCCGGCCTGGAATCCCTCGAGGCCGCCCATCTGCGTGCTGGCATTGATGTTGTAGTAGGTCTCGCCGGGGCCGTCGCCCATGTCTGGCCGCGACTGCGCCATGGCGACGATCAGGCCAGTCGACGGCTGGATCAGCACCGTCGATCCCCACACGGGATCGGTGGGGGCGATCTGCTCGGCCACCGCGGCCTCGGCCGCGGCCTGAGCAGCCGGGTCGATGAGGGTGTGGATCGTCAGGCCGCCGCGCTTGAGCAGGTTCTCGCGCTCCTCACGCGTCTTGCCCAGCGACGACATCTGATCCGACAGCAGAGTCTTCTGCACGTAGTCGCACAGGAACGGGTACGGGGAGGCGACGCAGCCGTTCGGCGTGCGGCGAACCTTAGACGGATCGAAGGCTTCCTGCTTGGCCTCGGCGGCCTGTTCCGGCGTGATCATGCGGATCTCCGGATCGGCCATGCGGTTGAGCACCAGGTTGCGGCGCTCAATGGCCTGATTCGGGTACCGGACCGGGTTCAGCTGAACGGGGTTCTGCACCAGCCCCGCCAGCATGGCCGACTGGGCGAGCGTGAGGTTCTTGGCCGTCGTGCCGAAATAGTGCTGCGCCGCAGCCTCGACGCCGTACGCGCCGTCTCCGTAGTAGGCGATGTTGAGGTAACGCTCGAGGATCTCCCACTTCTCGAGGCGCTCCTCCAGCGCCATGGCGTAGCGAGCCTCGATGATCTTGCGTTCGATGGTCACCTCGGTGGCCTTCTTGACGCCTTCGTCGTCGCCCTTGGCGGCGGCCGATTCCACCCGGACGAGCTTCACGTACTGCTGCGTCAGCGTCGAAGCGCCCTGAGTGTTGCCGGCCAGCGTCGCGAGGAAGGCGCGGCCGAAGCCCTGGAAGTCGATGGCGCCGTGCTCGAAGAAGCGGTGATCCTCGATGGCCACCTGCGCGTCCTGCATGTAGGGCGAGATGGCGTCGAGCGGCACGTAGATGCGGTTCTCGTCGAAGAACGTGGCCAACACTTCGCCGTTGGCCATCAGAATGCGAGAACGCTGCGAAGGGATCGGCGTTTCGAGGTCTGCCGGGATGTGCTTCAGCGATTCGGAGGCGACGTTGACGCCGCCTCCGGCGAGGGCCACGAAGGGCACCGCCAACCCGGATAGGAGTAGGCCGGACAGCACGCTGACAGCGAGGAACATCAGGAATGCGTAGGCCCTCTGGCTCAAGGAGGCAGACTTCATGCGGCCGAGTTTACGTTAAGGGGTCCAATATCCCCTTGTCCGAACACATAAGTACCAGTCAGGTAAGGGGTACCCCCTGTTGCAACTGACTGCTTATGCGCTAGCGTCTAGGCAACCTGACAAATGACTGCGCAAGGGAGGGCAGCACATGTCGCTCGCCGAGGTTAGTGAATGGACCATCCACGCTAAGTGCCGTGATATGGCCGATGCACTGTTTCCGGAGGGAAAGGACCAGAAGCGTGCGCGCTCGGTCTGTGTCGGGTGCCCGGTGCGCTCGGAGTGTTTGGCCGAGGCATTGGACAACCGCATCGAATGGGGGGTCTGGGGCGGCATGACGGAGCGTGAGCGCCGTGCGCTGCTGCGGTCTCGCCCGGATATTGAATCGTGGCACGAGGTCTTGATCAGCCACGGCGACAGCCCGGACGCGCGGATCACGATCCTGCCTCGTTGAACTGAACAGTAGAGCGACGCACGCCACTCAGCGTGCGTCGCTTCGTTTCCCCGGGAGATCAGTCCCGCATGTACCGCTCTGGGATGTCGAGCACGCGGCTCTTGTCCCACGGCACGGTCCATTCCGCCAGATCCAGTGCCCACGAGACGAGGTGGGCGGTCAGCCCCCAGATGAACTGGTCGCCGAACACGAAGGCTGGGCCGCGGAATCCGCTGGGGTGGCGGCCCACCACGCGCGTCGTCGGTGAGGCCAGTTCGGAGACGCGGTAGCTGTGCACCGCATCCACCTCGCGCGGGTCCAGGGCCCGAAGCGGATGGCCGCCCGGCCACGTCGCGACCACCGTCGTCACGTCGTAGTTGGAGGCCGGCACCCACAGGGCCGGTAACTCGCCGTGCACCGTGACGTGCTCGGCCTCCAGCCCCACTTCCTCGTTGGCTTCCCTGAGCGCCGTGTGGCGTCGATCCACGTCTGTGTCGTCGACGGCGCCACCCGGCAGCGCGATCTGGCCCGCGTGCCGCCGCATCGTTTCCGCCCGGGTGAGGAACGTCAGGGACGGGTCGGCCTCGTCGGTGAACAGCATGAGGACGGCTGCCGAGCGCTGCCCGCGCGGGGTGCGGTCGATGCCGATGCTGCGCACCGTCGGCCCCTCCTCGAGGGATCGGAGCAGCGCGTCGAACGTCGGATGAACACTCATGAGACCCCCAAGTAGCGCTGGGCGAGCTCGCGCAGTTGGTCAGTGGATTCGAGTTGGCCGGCATGGACGCCAGCGATGGTGCCGTCGGCAGCGACGAAGTACGTGGCCGGCAGCCCGGGGACGCTCATGCTGGTGCGCAGGGTCTTCTGGGTGTCGACGGCGTGCGGATAGGTCCAGCCGACCACCCCGGCGAACTCGACGGCCCACGTCGGCTTGGGGTCGTCGTAGTTGATGCCGAGGAAGTTCACGCCCTTGAACTCGGCCAGCCCCTCGCGCAAGAAGGGGGCCTCTTCGCGGCACGGCACGCACCACTGCGCCCAGAAGTTGATGATGGTGGGCTTGCGCTCCAAGCCGGCAAGGTTCACGAGCTGGTCAGCGCCCAGACAGGGGAGTTCGGTGGCGGGGAGACCGTCGGGGATGGCCGTGGCTCCGGGATCGGTTCGGGGGCATTCGGGCAGGCCGTGTTGCACCCGCAGCGCCACCATCTCGTCCGTCGAGGTGGCCGCCGTGGGCGACGAGCACGCCACGAGCGTGAGTGCCGCAGTTGCCGCGGCGAGTGCCTTGATCCTCATCGCCGTCGAGCGTACCCGTCAGGCGCGGGGCTCGCGGATCAGCGCAGCCGCCGCCGTGGGATCCTGTTCGCCCAGATCGCGGCTGGGGCACAGGTCGGCGATGGGGCAGGCTCCGCACGCGGGGCGCTTCGCGTGGCAGCACCGTCGGCCATGCCAGATGACTCGGTGGCACAGCATCACCCACTCGTCCGGCGGAAATAGGGCGCCGACGGCTTGCTCGACGGCGTCGGGTTTGGTGCTGGAAACCCAGCCGAATCGGTTGGCGAGACGAATGAGATGCGTGTCGGGGGTGACGCCTGGCACGCCGAACGCGTTGCCCAGCACCACGTTGGCCGTCTTGCGGCCGACGCCGGGCAGCGTGACGAGTTCTTCGAGCGTTCCCGGGACGGCGCCGTCGAACTCATCGACGATCCGCTGCGACAGCGCGATCAAGGCCACCGCCTTGTTCCGGAAGAACCCGACCGGGTGAATGATCTCCTCCACCGCCGCTTGGTCTGCGCCAGCCATCGCGGTCGGGGTGGGGTAGCGGCCGAAGAGTGCCGGCGTGACGGCATTGACGCGGCGATCCGTGGACTGCGCCGACAGTACAGTGGCCACCAGCAACTCGAAGGGATCGGTGAAATCGAGCTCGCACTGGGCGTCCGGGTACGCCTGCTCCAGTGCTGCGTTGATCTCGGCCGGCTGATTCATCACACCTCGACGGTGAGCTCAATCTCCACCGGCGCATCTAGCGGCAGGACAGCCACCCCGACGGCGCTGCGCGCGTGCGCCCCTGCGTCGCCGAAGATGTCGCCGTACAGGTTCGACGCTCCGTTGGCCACGGCGGGCTGGCCGGTGAAATCCGGGGTGCTCGCGACGAAGACCACGACCTTCACGATTCGCTTGATCGCCTCAACACCGCCCGCGACATCGGCCGCAGCGGCCAGGGCGTTCAGTGCCGCAGTGCGAGCCGCGTCGACGGCGGCCTCCGGGGTCACCTCGGCGCCCACCTTGCCGGTGGCCACGAGCGAGCCGTTCACCGTCGGCAGCTGGCCGGACGTGACGATCTGGTTGCCGGAGCGGGTCGCCGGCACGTAGGCCGCGACTGGGACCGCCACAGGGGGCAGGGTGATGCCCAGCTCGGTCAAGCGCTGCGCGACGCTCATCGTCACGCGTTCGGGATGGGGCGCTTGAAGTAGCCGACGAGCGTGTCGGGGTTAGGCCCTGGGGCCAGCTGCACCAGTTCCCAGCCGTCGGAGCCGAAGTTGTTCAAGATCTGCTGTGCCACGTGCGAAAGGACGGGCGCGACGAAGTACTCCCATTTGGTCATGGGGCAAGCCTAGCCACCGACCGAATGGCCGGTGTTGAGGTTCACGGACGGCCGAAGGTCTTTTCGAGGTCTGCGTCGCGGTAGCGCGGAAGGTCGTCCACCTTGACCACTTCGTTGGACTTGCCGCCGGTGAGGCGGTCGACGACGACATCCAGGGTGGCCTTCGCCTCGGCGATCGTGGCCTCAGGCTTCTTCACCTGCTTGAACTTGCCGCGACCGAGCACGAACAGGATGCCCGCCACCAACAGCGAGAAGAGGACGCTGACGAGGAAGCCGAGCGTGATCGCGGGGAAGGGGCCCAGCGACGTGAGCGCGTTGAGCAGGAGGCCGACGGCGAGCGCGATGAGGATGACCAGCATCCACACTGCGTGGAGCACGAAGACGGCGGCACCGGCGAAGAAGCCTGCGCCGAAGCCTGCAGCCTTGGCGGCGGGCTTGATCTCGGCAGCCGCGAGCTCGGATTCTTTCGAGATGAAATCGGAGACGGCGTCCTTGATGTCGACCAGCGGATTGGGCTGCGGGGATTGCATGGTGCTCCTTTCGGCAGAGCCCAGCCTAACGCGTGCTGCCGGGGTGCGAAATGGGTTGTGGCTTAGAGGGGGATGGCGAGGCCGTTGTCGGGCATCCGGACGGGGCCGGTCAGTTCCTCGTGATCCACCCACGCGCGGCAGCAGATCATCTGGAAGGGGAGCCGCAGCGCTTCGCCCGGGCGGACGGCGCCGTCGTAGAGGTCGGTGACCTGGGAGATGAGGTGGCCGAGCTGTTCCTCGTCGAGGTTCGCGGTGAACGGCTGTGCCGTGACTAGGGCCACGAGATCGTCGCGGGAGACGCGCTGCCAGACGCGGAACGCGCGATCCTCAACCTCCTTGAAGTACTTGCTCTCGCGGAGGGTGTCGAGGCTGGCGTGGCCGTAATCGCCCTTCATGGCCATCGGGTCGAAGCGGCGCAGCAGGGCGGCCAAGCGGCGCACCCACGGGACGGAATCGTCGCGGATCAGGTACGAGGCGCTGAGGCATCCACCTGGACGAAGCACCCGGGCGATCTGCGGAAGCGATTCGGCGAGGTCGTAGCGGTGCAGCGACTGGTGGACGAACACCACTTCGAACTGGAACGGGTCAGTGGGGATGGCCTCGGGCCGCGCGAGGATCGGCGTGACGTGCGGAATCTGGCCGAGCCGCTCCACCTCCTCGCGCGAATCGGTGAGCACGAACGGGTGGTGACCGGCGTTGGCGAGCCGCGCGGGGAAGTGCGCCTCGGTGCCGAGGATGAGGCCGCGCACTCCGCGCCACACGGCTAGCCAGTCGAGGGCTTCCACCGGGATGGCGGTACGGGTCATGCGGCGTCCTTTCGCGAGTGAGGTGACCTCCACCCTATCCGCGCGGCGCCCATCTGTCTGTGTCGACGGCGGTCGGCGCGGGTTGTCCACAGCTTGCGGTGGAGATGAAAAACGCCGTGGTCGGTTTGCGAGTACGGGGGCATGGAAGACAGCCACGTTTTGCTCTGCGCCCGTGACCCTGCGGTGATCGAGGCCGTTGAGGTGGCGGCCGCCGCGCTGGATGTTTCTCTGGTCGTCGAGGGGGACGCAGGTCGCGCGCGTGGCCTCTGGCCCGCCGCCTCGGTGCGGCTCGTCTCGACGGAGGTCGGCTCGCGCTGGTCCTCCGCCGAGCCGGGGGAGGCATATCTCATCGGCATGTCGACGGCGGATCTCGCGCGCTGCTCGGCCCAGCTGCTGCTTCCAGTGCTGCCGCTGCCTGATTCGGGACAGTTGGCCGAGGTGCTGCTGAAGTCACGTCACGCCGACGGCGCCACCGGCCTCGTCGTCGCGTTGGCGGGGGCCAGTGGCGGGCTGGGTGTGACCACCTTGGTGTCGGGGCTCGCGCTCCGCGCAGCCTCCGACGGCCCGGCGGTAGCGGTGGATCTGGCGGGTGCCAGTGGAGGCATCGATCTTGTGGTGGGCGCCGAGCAGGTCTCGGGGCTCCGCTGGTCAGACCTTGAGCACGCCCGGGGTGAGCTCGGCGAGTTGACGCTTCCCGCCGTCGAGGGCGCCTCGTTCTTGGCCCCGTCACGTGACCGCTTCAGCCCTCCACCGTTGGCCGCCGTTCGTGCGGCCGTGGGGGCGTTGGCCAGAACCAACACCCTTGTGATGATCGATGCGGGGCGGGAACGCCCCAGCGTCGAGTGCGACCAATTCATCCTTGTGGTGGGCGCAGACGTTCGGTCGGTGGCAGCGGCTCGGATGTCGCCGGGCAGGCAGCCCACGGGCATCATCGTGCGCACCGGGTACGGGCGCTCACTCCCGCCGGACGTGGTGGCGAGGTCGTTGGGAGTGCCCTTGGTGGGGGTGCTCCCGGAAGATCGTCGCGTGGCACGGCTCAGCGAGCTCGGGCTCTTGCCGACGGCGCCCCCGGCCCGGACGTTCCGCCGTGCGGTGTCGAGGCTGTTGAAGGAGGTGCGCGGTGGCTGACTTCTCGCTGACAGCGCTTCACTCGCGCTTGGCGCAGTTGGGCCGCCCACATGGCCCGGCAGACGTCGTCGAGGCGCTCCGGTCCATGAACGTGGTGGTCACCGACGCCGTCCTCCAGGACACGATGGCCGAGCTCCGAACCAACAGCGTCGGAGCCGGTCCCCTGGATGCCCTGCTCTCCAGCCCCGGCGTGTCCGACGTGGTCGTCAACGGCCCCGACGACGTCTTCGTCGATCGTGGCCGCGGGTTGGAGCGCAGCCAGGTGCGCTTCGTCGACGACGAGCAGGTGCGCAGGCTGGCGATCAGGCTGGCCGCGACATCCGGCCGCCGCCTCGACGATGCCTCTCCTTTCGTCGACGGGCAGTTGCCCAACGGGATCCGGCTGCACGCTGTCCTCTCGCCCGTAGCCGCCCCGGGCACCTGCCTGTCGCTGAGAGTCCCCGCGTCGCGCTCCTTCTCGCTCACGGATCTGACGGCTGCGGGCTCGCTCAGCCACCACGGAGCGAGGCTGCTGCGTTCCCTTGTGGAGCGCAAGGTGGCCTTCTTGGTCACGGGAGGCACGGGCAGCGGCAAGACCACGTTGCTGGCCGCCCTGCTGGCCGAGGTTCCGGCAGCGGAACGCATCGTGCTGGTGGAAGACGCCCGCGAGCTGCGCCCCCAGCACGCGCACTGCGTGACGTTGGAGGGCCGCCCGGCGAACGCGGAGGGGACGGGACAGATCACCCTCACCACACTCGTCCGTCAGGCGCTTCGGATGCGGCCAGACCGGGTCGTTCTGGGCGAAGTTCGTGGTGGAGAGCTGACAGATCTCATGACGGCGCTGAACACCGGGCACGAGGGTGGCTGTGCGACGGTGCACGCCAACTCCCTCACCGACATTCCCGCGCGTCTGGAGGCGCTCGCGGCACTGGGGGGTCTGACCAGAGAAGCCTGTCACGCGCAGGCCGCCGCGGCGTTCTCGGCGGCCATCCACGTCGTGCGTGAGCCCGGGGGCGCGCGGAGAGTGGATCAGATCGGCGTCTTCCAGCGGGCGACGGACGGCTTGATCCAAGTGGTGCCCGCTGTGCGACTCACCCCGGAGGGCGTACAGCCCCTGGAAGGTGAGAAGGCGCTGCGAGAGGTGGCCTCATGGTGACCGCTGCGCTGCTCGCCGCCCTGGCAGCGGGCGTCGCGATCGGGCCCGCGCCCGGACCAGCACTCGTCAGAGTCGGCCCTAAGCAGGTGAGGTCCCGATCCGCATCCAAGATTCCGCGATGGGCGCCACTCGCGTTGGTGCCCATCGTGGTGCTGCCGGCTCTCCTCGGGATCCGCACGACGCTCTGGCTGGCCACCGCAGCAGTAGCCCTGGGCACCGTGGGCTGGCTGGTGGCGGGTCAGAGACGGCGCCGCCGAGCGCGCCTCGCGGCCCAAGAGTGCGCCGACGGGGCCCGGATTCTGGCATCGCTCCTGCGCTCGGGGCAGATCCCCACCGCCGCCCTTTCTGAAGCCGCCAAGGAGTGTCCACAGTTCCAGCCGGCCGCGGCCGCTTCTGCGCTGGGCGCCGATGTCTCTTCCGTGCTGCGCGACCGCTCCACCCAGCCCGGCTGCGAGGGCCTCGGTGCGGTTGCGGCCGCATGGTCGGTGAGTGAGCGCAGCGGAGCTCCTGTGGCCCAAGTGCTCGCACGGGTGGCCGCCGATCTGCGGCGCCGGCAGCAGTTGCGGGCGGTCGTGGATTCGGAACTGGCCGCTGCACGGGCCACGGGACAGATCATGGCTGTGTTGCCCTTCGCAGCGATCGGGCTCGGCTTCGCCGCCGGCACGAATCCGGTGGCCTTCCTGGTGGGAGGCGTGCCGGGCCAACTGCTGCTCTTGGCGGGAGTGTTGCTGACGGCGGCCGGCGTGCTGTGGATCGACAAGTTGGCAGCGGCTCGGGGTGCGACGTGAGCGCCGCGTCTGTGACCGCTCCGGCACTGGTGGCTGGGCTGGCGGTCTGGGTGCTGTTTCCGCACCCGGGGGCACGTCTCGGCCAGATGAACCGTCACGTCTTTCAACGCGAGCCCCGCTCGGGCCGTCGGAAGGACGCACTGCTGTCCGCACTAGCCGCCGGGCTGCTGTTCGCGGCCGTGGGCCGATGGCCGGGCATCGTGCTCGGCGCTCTCGCGGGTGGTGCGGGATTCCTCCTGCTCGGGCGCCTTCCACAGAAGGACCCGATGCTGCGCGCGGTGGCTGCCGAACTTCCCGATGCCCTCGATTTCCTGGCGGTGTGCGTGGCGGCGGGCCTGCCGCTGCAGCGGTCCGTCGAGACGGTGAGCCGGGTGTCACCCGCCGCCACCGCTTCGCTGCTGGAGACTGTGGCGCGGCAGATGGCGCTGGGCCGGGTGGGGCCCGACGCGTGGTTGAGCCTGGCCTCCCACCCGGCGTGGGGGAGAGCCGCAACCGACATCGCCCGCGCGGAGAGGTCCGGCACAACACTCGTGAGCGTGCTTCACGATCACGCTGCGGACGCCCGTCAAGAGGCCGCGGATCTCGCCACGAAGCGGGCGCGGACGGTGGGCGTCCAGTCGGCGATCCCACTCATGGTCTGCTTCCTGCCGGCGTTCATCATGATCGGCGTGATCCCGATCATCGCGAGCCTTCTGGGTGACTTCTTCGGCTAGCCTCCCGCGAAGTTGTCAGAGCCCGCTGGCAGAGTGGGGATGTGAGTTTCGAGTGGATCCTGTCGCGCCCGGAGGTAGCTGCCTCCCGTGTGCGTGAGGCATCCACCGGCCACACCGGGCCGTGGCCCATGTGGCTGTCCGCCGCGGCGGTGGCTCGGGCGCAGGGAGCCGGCATCCAAGCCCTGTGGCGCCACCAA
>DYZF01000085.1 GCA_020741375.1 Tessaracoccus flavescens | reverse complement strand
CCCATGCGAAGATCTGGTCCTGTGGGGCTGAATCCCATGCGGACGACGACCATGTTGTGCGACGGTACGACGAAGACGCGCTGTCCGTCGTGTCCCTGCATCCAGTACGTGTCTGCGGGGAGGCGATCGTTCACGAGATCGCCCGTCGGGGTCCGGTTCAGCCACCACGAGGAGCCGTAGCCGGCGTCCTCGGCCTGATCCACCTCGTTCGGCGTCGTGGATTGCTCCATCCAGCCGTCGGGGAGGAGTTGCACACCGTCGACGACTCCGCCGTCGAGGGCGAACTGCCCGATGGAGGCCCACTCACGTGGCGTCGCCCAAAGGTAGGAGCTGCACACCGGGGTGCCTGAGGCGTCTGGCTCCCAGACCGCCGTCGTGAGTCCGAGAGGCTTGAACAATGCGCGGCGGGGCAGGTTCGCCCCTTCGCCGGTGATGTCGTCGAAGACGGAACAGGCGATGTTGGTGCTGCCGCTGGAGTACTGCTGGACTCGTCCGACGGGGTGCGCGAGGGGCTGGCCGGCGGCGAAACGACCCATGTCGTCCGCGAGGTACAGCATGCTGGTGATCGGGGTGCCTAAGTCGTAGGTTTCGTCCCAGGCGAGGCCGCTGGTCATCCGGAGCAGATGATCGACGGTGATGCCGCGGCGCTCGTCCGTCCAGCCCATCAGCCCAGATTGATGGAGGTCCAACGCACCTTCCTTGACCAAGATTCCGGCCAAGAGGTTGGTGGCGCTCTTCGCCATCGACCAGCCCAGCTGAGGCATCTCGGCGGTGAATCCGTCTGCGTAACGCTCCCCGATGATCTGGCCATCCTTGACCACGACGACGGCGCGAGTTCCCAAAGTGGCCTGTTCGTCGGACGTGAGGTCGGTGCCGAAAGCGACGTCGATGGCCGCTTCGATCGCGCCCTGAGGTGGCGGCGCCGGCGCGGTGATCAAAGGGTGCGGATCGAGAACCTGCGTGGCCTCAGGCAGCTTGATGGGTGAATCGGTGATGGTGCAGCCGTAATAGTCGGAATGAAAGTGGGCCCGTTGAGCGGCCAAGAGCCCGAACACCGACGTGCGCACGGAGCTCCCGTCGATGCGACTGCTCAGGTACGGCACGAGGGGGTTTGGAGGAAGATCCTCATCCACGGAGTCCCGCCCCGACACCTCGAACACGGCACAGGCATTGTGTGCCGCATATCCGGTTCCGGTCAGAAGCAGTGGGCGCGCATAGACGTAGGCCCCGCCCAAAGCGAGGGCGACGAGAAGTACGAGCACTGCGAGGACGCGAGGCCAACGGCGTCGTCGCCGGGCGGGGATGTGGTCGCTCATCCGCGCAGACTAGCGACCTCCCGGAGCCCGTGCGGCGAGTTCGCAGAACCGACGATTTGGGTTTCCCGCCAAAGGTCCGTATAGTTATCCGAGCGACGCGGGGTGGAGCAGCTCGGTAGCTCGCTGGGCTCATAACCCAGAGGTCACAGGTTCAAATCCTGTCCCCGCTACGAAAAGTGGCCCTGACTAGGTATTCAGCTAGTCAGGGCCACTTGTTTTTCTCCAAGAACTCACCTTATGCCTCACCTGGCGGGTGCTGTTACGTCACAGATTGGCATCAGCCCAGAGCGAAGCGGCACAAGGCACGAGCGTCGTCCGGTTACACTGAGAACGCCATTCAGAAGCCCTTGAAGGGATCCCTAGAAATATGCGTCCACGCCGTGTGTCGGTTGGCATCGTGCTTGCCCTCATCGCCTCGGTCCTCCTGACCGCGTGCACCCGCCCAGAAGCTGAGGAAAGCGAGGCTCGTTCCCTCACCATCGGGGCCACGCTCGAGCCCGACGGTCTCGACATGACCACTGTGTCCGGTGCGGGCACGCCCTTCGTCCTCCTGTACAACGTGTACGAGACCCTCGTGAAGCTCGACGGGGAGGGCACGTTCCGTCCGTTGCTGGCCGCCGAGTGGAATGTCTCCGAAGACCGGCTCGTCTACACCTTCAAGCTGGACAGCGCCGCCAAGTTCGCCAGCGGCGCCGACATGAAGGCGGCCGACGTGGTTGCCAGCTTCGAGCGGTCCCGCTCGGATTCGGCCACCGGCACCATCAAGGAACAGTGGGCTCCGGTGTCCACCATCGAGGCTCCGGACGACGACACCGTCGTCGTCACCTTGAAGCAGCCGTCGAACATGTGGATGTACAACATGACCGGACCCGCCGGAATCGTCGTGGATCCGGCATCCACCGCCACGCTCGACACCACGCCGGCCGGCTCAGGCCCCTTCACGTTCGACGCCTGGGATCAGGGCAACACGCTCACGCTCAAGGGCAACCCCGACTACTGGGGCACGGCCACACGCTTCGGTGATGTGACCTTCCGTTACTACGCGGACCCGAACGCGATGAACACCGCGATGCTGTCGGATCAGTTGGACATCATCTCCAACCTCACGGTGCCGCAGACGCTCAGCCAGTTCGAAGACACCGAACGCTTCACCATCCATGAGGGAACCACCGACGGCGAAGTCGTCCTCGGCTTCAACCACCGGGTTGAGAAGCTGCAGGACGTCCGGGTGCGTCAGGCCATCAACTACGCGATCGATCGCCAAGGGCTCGTGGACGCCGCGTGGGGCGGCAAGGGCCAGCTCATCGGATCGATGGTCGCTCCCACCGATCCGTGGTACGAGGATCTGAGCCAGACCTACCCGCACGACCCGGCCAAGGCGAAGGAACTGCTGGCTGAGGCCGGCTACGCCACCGGACTGTCATTGCGCCTGCACATCCCGACGCTTCCCTACGGACCGCCTGCCGCCCGGTTCATCGCCGCGCAGCTCGCTGAAGTGGGCGTCACCGTCGAGGTGGAAGAGATCGACTTCCCGCGCTGGCTGGAGCAGGTCTACGGTGCCCACGATTTCGACATGACGATCGTGAGCCACGTCGAACCTCGCGACATCGGCACTTTCGCGCGTCCCGACTACTACTGGGGTTACGACAACCCGGACTTCCAGCAGCTCATCGCCGATGCCGATTCCGGTTCGGCGGAGGACCAGATCACGAAGCTGAAGGAAGCCGCCAAGATGCTGGCCGACGACGCCGCTGCCGACTGGTTGTTCATCCTGCCCAACCTGATCATCACCACCAACGAGATCACCGGTGTTCAGGCCAACGCAACCAGCCTCGCGTTCGACCTGACGAACGTGGCCGCCAGGAGCTGATCCCCACCATGGTGCTGCGCCGCGTAGGAGCCAGGGCAGCCTGGCTCCTCGCCAGCCTGTTGCTTGCGTCCCTGCTGATCTTTGCAGCGACGAATGCCCTCCCCGGGGACATCGCACAGGTCATGCTCGGCACCAACGCGGCACCTGGCGAGGTGGAGGCGCTGCGTGAGCGGCTCGGCCTCAACGAACCCTTCCTCGTGCGCTACGTGGAGTGGCTCGGAGGTGCGCTGCAGTTCGACTTCGGCACGTCCCACATCTCCGGCCGGTCCGTGACGTCACTCATCTCGTCACGGCTCGAGGTGTCCCTCTGGCTGGCGGGATTGGGCATGGTCGTCGCCATCCTCGTCGCGCTCCCGGTGGGCGCCTACTCGGCGATGCGCCGTCGCCACCTCGACGGCACCGTGGTGTCGGTGCTGTCTCAGGTGGGCTTGGCCATCCCCGCCTTTTGGGCCGGTATCTGGCTGGTGATCATCTTCGCCGTCCAGCTCCGCTGGTTGCCCGCCGGCGGCTACGTCTCCCACTGGGACGGAATCGGGCAATGGGCCAGACACATGATCCTGCCCGTCACGTCGCTCGCTCTGGTGCAGGCCAGCGTCATCTCGCGCTACGTCCGCAGTTCGGTCATCGAGGTCAGCCATGAGGACTACTTCCGGACCGCCAGATCGCTGGGCTGGTCCCGCAGCGGGGCGCTGATGAGGCACGGCCTCCGCAACATCGCCATCTCGCTCCTGACCGTCATCGGTCTCCAGTTGGCGACCCTTCTGGTGGGCGCGATCATCATCGAGCAGGTCTTCGCCCTGCCCGGGCTCGGATCCACGCTGCTGCTGGCCGTGTCCCAACGCGACCTCGTCGTCGTGCAGGCCATCGTCCTGTTGCTGGTGTGGGCGGTGCTCCTCATCAACTTCCTCGTCGACGTGGCCTACCAACTGATCGATCCGCGACTTCGACGGGGGGCCGCAGCATGAAGCGCGCCACCCTCTACGTCGGGCTCTCCCTCATCGCAATCGTGGTGCTCCTCGCCGCCGTCGGCTTGGTGTGGACGCCCTTCGATCCGACGGCGGTCACCAACAACCGCCTGGCAAAGCCGGGCTGGCCGCATCTGCTGGGCACCGACGGCTTCGGTGCCGACATCTTGTCGCGCATCATCAGCGGCGCCAAGATCTGCCTCTTGGTGGGCATCGTCTCCGTCGCGGCCGCGGCCGTCATCGGCGTGCCGATCGGTATCTTCGCCGGCATGGTGCGCGGATGGCTGGGGGAGATCCCGGCACGTCTGTCCGACATCCTCTACGGCTTCCCGGCGCTGCTGCTGGCCATCCTGTTCGCAGCCGCCCTCGGCGGCTCCACGTGGACGGCGATGCTCGCGATCGCAGTGGCGACGGTGCCCGCCTTCGTGCGGATCGCGCGAGCGGCGACCCTGCAGGTCATGAGCCTCGGGTACGTCGAGGCCGCACGGCTGAGCGGCACCCCGCGGCTATCCATCGCGTGGCGCCACGTGCTGCCCAACATCGCTCCCGTCCTAGGAGTGCAGGCCTCGGTGAGCTTCGGCATCGCCATCCTTGCCGAGGCGGGCCTGTCCTACCTCGGCCTGGGTTCCGGCCCCCAACAGCCCACCTGGGGACGCATGCTCCGCGAGGCGCAGGACTGGCTGTTCAGCGAGCCCCTGCTGGCGCTCTGGCCGGGCCTCGCGATCGCCGTCGCCACCATGGGCTTCAACCTGCTCGGCGATGGCCTGCGAGACCTGCTCGACCCCCGATTGAGGGAGATCCGATGAGCTACCTCCGCGTCACAGATCTGACGATCAGATTCGGCAACCGACCGCCCGCGGTCAACTCGATCTCCTTCGAGGTGGGGGAGCGCGACCGCCTCGGCATCATCGGCCAGTCGGGCTCCGGGAAGTCGGTGACCGCCCTCGCCATCCTCGGCCTACTACCCGAGACCGCGACCGTGACCGGATCGATCCAGCTCGACGGTCGCGAACTCATCGGCCTGTCCGAGCGGGAGTTGCAGAAGCTTCGCGGCGACGAGATCTCAATGATCTTCCAAGAACCGATGACTGCACTGGACCCCACCATGAAGGTGGGCCGACAAGTGGGCGAAGTTGTGGCGCTGCACCACGGTGAGCGCCGCGGCGGCATCCGCGACGACGTTATGACGTGGCTCGGCAGGGTGGGGCTGTCGGACCCGGAGCGGATCGCGGATTCCTACCCGCATGAGCTGTCCGGTGGGCAGCGGCAGCGCGCGCTGATCGCGATGGCCTTGGCCAACGAACCGGGCCTCGTGCTCTGCGACGAGCCCACGACCGCACTCGACGTGCTCGTGCAGCGCCAGATTCTGGCCCTGCTCGCGGAAGAGCTGGCCGACCGCGCGGCCATCTTCGTCTCCCACGACCTGGCGGTCGTCCGCGAGGTGTGCCCTCGGGTGGCGGTCATGCTCGGGGGAGAGATCGTCGAGCAGGGGCCCATCGACGACATCATCGCCAACCCGCAACACCCGTACACGCAGGGCCTCATCGCGTCAGCGCGCATCGACAGCGTCCCGCCCGGCACCAGACTGCCGAGCGTCGCCGACTACTACCCAGGGGTGGACGCATGAGCCTCGTCGAACTGCGCGACGCGTCGGTCACCTACCGGCGCTCGGGCAAGGAGTTCACCGCACTGCACCGGGCCAACGTGGTCATCGAACCGGGCGAACGCGTCGGCATCGTCGGCGGCTCCGGATCCGGAAAGACGACGATGGCCCGGCTCATGCTGGGGTTGGTCGCGCCCAGCACCGGCGACGTCCTGTTCCAGGGCCGCTCCATCGTCGGCCTGCCGGAGAAGAAGCGTGGCTGGCTGCGGGCGGCAGCGTCGATGGTCTTCCAAGACCCGAACTCGTCCCTCAACCCCCGGATGACCCTTCGCGACATCGTCTCGGAGCCCCTCAGGTCGCCCGCCCTGCGCAACCGTGGCGACGTCCCGGACGCCACCGTCGAGGTGCTGCGGGAGGCCCTCGTGGGAGTGGGATTGCAGCCCGAAATGCTGGACCGCTTCCCGCACCAGCTCTCAGGCGGCCAACGCCAACGCGTTGCCATCGCCCGCGCGCTCATCTCGGATCCCGCGCTGCTCGTGGCCGACGAGCCCGTCTCCGCCCTCGACGTGTCCGTACGGGCCCAGGTGCTCAACCTGCTGGCCGACGAGGCGGTGGAGCGTGAGTTGGCGCTCGTTCTCGTCTCACATGACTTGGCCGTGGTCCGGCACCTGTGTGAACGCGTGCTCGTGATTCAGGCCGGCCACGTGGTGGAGGAGGGCCCGGCCGAGGACGTGCTGAAGAACCCCCAGCACGCCTACACCCAAGCTCTGGTCGAGTCGGCATTGTCGCTGTGAACCTTCGCCGGCGGTGAACATGCGTGGAACCCGTTGGGTTGCCGGGGCCGGACGCGCCTAGACTGACGCGTTGTGAAGGCACTGCTACTTGAGAACATCCACGCCGACGCCGAGAAGGCGCTCCTGGCTAAGGGTTGGGACGTCGATTCTCGCGCAGGCGCGCTGGCGGAGGACCATCTGATCGCCGCTCTCGACGGCGTGGAGTACTTGGGCATTCGCTCCCGCACCTACGTGACCAGCCGCGTGCTCGAGGCGGCGCCGTCGCTGCGCGCCATCGGTGCGTTCTGCATCGGAACCAACCAGATCGATCTCGGCACGGCCGCTGAGCGTGGCGTCGCCGTGTTCAATGCTCCGTACTCCAACACGCGTTCCGTCGTCGAACTGGCGATCGGCGAGATCATCGCGATGGCCCGACGGCTGACCGACCGCAACCGCGACATGCACGCCGGGATCTGGGACAAGTCCGCCGTCGGTTCCCACGAGATCCGCGGCCGCACGCTCGGCATCATCGGCTACGGCAACATCGGGTCGCAGCTGTCGGTGGTCGCTGAATCGCTGGGCATGCGCGTGATGTTCTACGACATCGTGGACCGTCTGGCGCTCGGCAACGCCCGCCGCGTCGACACCCTCGACGAGCTGCTGGCCGAGGCAGAGACAGTGTCGCTGCACGTGGACGGTCGCCCCCAGAACAAGGGCCTGTTCGGTGCGGCGGAGTTCGCGAAGATGCGGCCGCGCTCCCTGTTCCTCAACCTGTGCCGCGGTCCCGTCGTCGACCTCGATGCGTTGCACGACAACCTCGTCAGCGGCCACATCGCCGGCGCCGCCATCGACGTGTTCCCCTCAGAGCCGAAGGCCAAGGATGAGCCGTTCGTGTCGAAGCTGCAGAACGTGCCCAACGTCATCCTGACGCCGCACGTGGGCGGCTCGACGCAGGAGGCTCAGGTGGACATCGGCCGTTACGTTGCGGGCAAGATGATCGACTACGAGCTGCACGGCTCCACCTCGATGTGCGTCAACCTCCCGGAGGTGGCCGCTGCGCCGACGGAGCGCGAGCGCATCGTGCACCTGCACCACAACGTGCCCGGCGTCATGGCCCGGCTCAACTCGCTGCTGGCCAAGCACGACATCAACATCGGCTCGCAGACGCTGGCCACGAAGGGACAGATCGGCTACGCCGTCACCGACGTGCAGGGCGACGGGTACGAGAACCTGCTCGCCGAGCTGCAGGAGCTCGACGAGACGCTACGGGTTCGGGTGATCTGACCTAGCGCAGGTAGTTCAGCGCGGCCTCGTGGAGGAGGCCGTTGGTGGCGAGGGCCCCCGGGCCCTTCACACCGTCGACGCCCTGGATGTTGGTGAACTGGCCACCGGCCTCGCGCACGATGATGTCGAGCGCTGCCATGTCCCACAGCGCCAGGTCCGGCTCGCACGCGATGTCGACGGCGCCCTCGGCCACCAGCATGTAGCTCCAGAAATCCCCGTACGCACGGGTTCGCCAGCAGTCGCGCATCAGGTTGATGAAGCCCTGTCCGTTGCCCGCGTCCACCCATTCAGCGATGTCCGAGTAGGACAGGGAAGCGTCCTTGATGGACTCCACCTTGCTCACGCGCATCTCAGAGGCGTTGAGGATGGAGCGGCCGGTGAACGCGCCGCCGCCCTCGGAGGCCCACCAGCGGCGCTGCAGGGCCGGGGCGGACACCACGGAGGCGACGATGCGGCCCTCCACCTCGAGAGCGATCAGTGTCGCCCACACCGGCACGCCGCGCAGGTAGTTCTTGGTGCCGTCGATCGGGTCGATGATCCAGCGGCGAGGGGCCTCGCCCGTGTCGTCGAACTCCTCACCCTTGATGGCGTCACGCGGGCGCGTGCGGGCCAGCGTCCGCCGGATCGACTGCTCGACGGCCGTGTCGGCCTCCGTGACGGGGGTGTTGTCCGGCTTCGACGAGAAGCTGAGATCGAGCGCCTTGAAGCGGCTCATGGACAAAGAATCCGCGTCGTCGGCCATGAGGTGGGCCAAGCGAACGTCGTCGGTGAGGTCCTTGGATTGCGCCATGCAGCGAGCCTACCGGGTGACCCGAACGACTAGACGAAGGCCCGCTCCATGCGTCGGAAAGAGACCAACCGTTCCGGTACCAGCCGACCATCTTCGACGGCGGTGTCGAGGGCGCAGTCGATCGCTCCGGTCTCGTGCTTGCAGCCTCTGGGGCAGTCCTCGGCGATCTCGGCCAGGTCTGGGAAAGCGCCCAAGATCGATTCGGGCGCCACATGGCTGATGCCGAAGGACCGCACGCCGGGCGTGTCGATGATCCATCCGCCCTCCGGCAGTTCCATCGCGTAGGCCGAGGTAGACGTGTGGCGGCCCTTGCCGGTGAGTTCGCTCACCTCGCCGGTGGCCCGATTGGCGTCGGGGATGAGGCGGTTGACCAACGTGGACTTGCCCACACCGGAGTGCCCGACGAACACGGTGACCCGATCGGCCAAGACGTCGATGACGTCCGTCAGGTCCGCCTCGGGCTCCGTCACTATGATCGGGACGCCCAGCGGCTCGTACGCCGCGCGTAGCTCGTCGGGGCTTGCGAGGTCCGCCTTGGTCAGGCACAGGATCGGATCGATGCGCGCGTCGTAGGCGGCCACCAAGATGCGGTCGATCATGCCCATGCGGGGCGGGGGATCGGCCAGCGCCGTGACGATGAACAGCTGGTCAGCGTTGGCGACGATCGGCCGTTCGAAGGTGTCTGCGTCGTCGGCGCTGCGGCGCAGCATCGTGGTGCGTTCCAACACGTCGACGATGCGTGCGAGGGTCCCCTCGTCGCCGCTGGTGTCGCCGTCGAGGCGCACCTGATCACCGACGACGACGCCCTTGCGGTCGATGAGGCGGCCGCGCACTGCCGTGACGGGGACGTCGTCGATGGCGCAGCGGTAGCGGCCTCGATCGACGCTGATGACGCGGGCGATCGGGAGCTTCGAGTAATCCGGGCGTTCCTTCGTACGGGGCCTGCTGCGGCGGCGCGGACGGTCGAAGCCGCTGTGGTCGTCGGTCTCGAGAGCCTTCACAGGAGAGCCGCCCAGTCTGTCGCGAAGTCTGGCATCGTCTTGGACACGCAGTCGAGGTCTGTGACGCTGATGCCGGGTACCTGCAGCGCGAGCAGCGCGGCGAAGTGCACCATGCGATGGTCCGCGTACGTATGGATCTCCCCACCGCGGAGCGGCCTGCCGACCATCGTCAGGCCATCGGGCGTCTCCTCCGCCTGACCGCCGAGCCTGGTCAGCTCGGTGACGATGGCAGCGAGGCGGTCGGTCTCGTGACCACGGATGTGAGCCACCCCACGGATGGTTGTGGTGCCGTCGGCCAACCCGCCCAGGGCGGCCACCACCGGCGTCAACTCGGAGGCGGTGGACAGATCCACGTCGATTCCGTGCAGCGGCCCGCGTGCTCCCACGGAGACGGCGTCGCCATGACGCTCGACAACAGCGCCCATCCGCTCGGCGATCTCGAGAAACAGAGCGCCGGGCTGGATGCTGCTGGAGGGCCAGCCGGGCACGGTGACGCGGCCCTCGGTCAGGGCGCCCGCTGCGAGGAAGACTGCGGCGTTGGTGAGATCCGGCTCCACCGTCGAATCGACGGCCGCAATGACGCCAGGGTGGACGCGCCACGCGGTGGCGCTCGGCTCGTCGACCCGTACGCCGCGATCCCTCAGCATCCGGACCGTCATGTCGATGTGTGGCCGCGACGGCAGCGTTGAGCCCGTGTGCCGCACCGTCAGACCCTGCGGCAGGCGTGCGCCGATCAGCAGCAGACCGGAGACGAACTGGCTGGATTCGGATGCATCGACGCCGACCTCCACCCGGTTCTGCCCGTCCGACGTGGGAGGGGAGACGGTGAAGGGAAGTGCGTCGGCGTTAACCGCGGCGCCCAACTGGCGTAAGCCGTCGAGAAGGGGCGCCATCGGCCGCTGACTCGCGTGTGGATCGCCGTGGAAGGCGACTGGACCGTCGGCCAGCAGCGCGAACGGGGGGACGAATCGCATGACCGTGCCTGCCAAGCCGCAGTCGATCCGGCCACCCCCGCGAAACTGCGCCGGGGGAGTGACGACGAGCTCGCGGCCTTCTGCGCGGACGTCAACGCCGAACCCCCGCAGTGCGCCCATCATCAGATCGCTGTCGCGTGATGCGAGAGCACCCGAGATGCGGCTGGGCCCGTTTCCGAGCGCGGCCAACACCAAGGCGCGATTGGTTTCGGATTTGGATCCTGGAACCCGTTGTTCCCCGATGACAGGGGACGTTGACGCCGGCAGCGGATGCGTCATGAAGCAGTGATGGACTCGAGCTTCTTGCCGAGCTTCTTGGTGGCCTTGCGGGTCTTCTTCGCGGCGCGCTTGGCCGACTTCGACACGTCGTCGCTGATCGCGGAGGCCTTCTTGTCGGCCACCTTGGCGGCCTGCTCAGCACGCCAGGACAGTCCGGGCTTGCCCTGCAGATCCTGCGTGGCGAGGACGGCCGCACCCAGCATGGCGGCGTTGCGAAGGACATCGGAACGGGCGGCGTCACGCACCAGCTTGGGGGCGTCCTTGTCCGGCAACGACATCGCGAGGTTCAGGACACTGCCCTTGGCGAGGAGCAGGGCGCCGAGACGACGGCCGATCCCGGTGGCGAACATCGCGCCGCCGAGGATCTGCGCGATGCCGGAGACCCGCACCCACGTCTCAGCCTTCTCGGGCACGTAGGAGGACATGTCCGCGGGAACCACACGCTGCACCAGCGGTGCAACCGTGCTGGTGAAACGCTCAGCGTCGGGCGCGAGTTCGGCTGGCTTGCGCACAGCCTTCACACCCTCCGAGATGTAGTAGCTCGCGAACAGGCTTCGGGCAACGAATCGCAACAGGCTCATGCGGCAACAGTACTAGCCTGAAGGAGTGTGTGGACGGTATGCGGCAACGGCCAATCCAGATGAATTGGTAGAAACCTTCGAGATTTCCTTCGTCGACGACGACCTGGCGGGGCTCTGCCCGCCCCGCTACAACATCGCTCCAACCGATCCGGTCCCCGCCGTCGTCGAGCGCTTGGGCGACGGCGACGGGGCCATCCGCAAGCTGGTGCCGCTGCGCTGGGGGCTCGTGCCCAGTTGGGCGAAGGTGCCCACCTCCACCATGATCAACGCGCGGGCCGAGACGGTCACCGAGAAGCCCTCGTTCCGGAAGGCGGCTGCCGCGAGGCGCTGCCTGCTGCCGGCGCTCGGGTACTACGAGTGGCGCAGCGAGCGGCCCGACGGTGCTCCGAAGGCCTTCAAACAGCCCTACTTCCTTCAGCCGGACACGCCGCTGTTCGTCATGGCGGGCCTATACGAGTTCTGGAAGGGTCCCGACGGCTGGATTGCCTCGACCACCATCATCACCGCCGAGGCCACAGATGAACTCGGCTGGGTGCACGACCGGATGCCGATGGTGGTGCCCCACGACGCGTGGGCCGAGTGGCTGGACCCGCGGCAAACCAATGCCGCGGCCGCCGTCGCATTGCTGGAGACGCCGTCGAGCCTGCGGCCGCGCAAGGTGTCGCGGGCCGTCAGCACGGTCGGCAACGACGGGCCGGCCCTCATCGAACCGATCGAGTAAGCGCCGACCTCCGCGGGAATAAGTGCGCCGCCACGGGTGTTGTGACCTGCATGACAACGCTCATCCGTGACGACGCCGTCGTGGAGTGTGCCCAAGGAATCGTGGATTCGGCGCTATTGTCGCTGGTGATGGACGACCAGCAGCTCACCGAGGTGTCGCTCGACGACGCACCCCTCGACGCCGATGCCATGGCGTTCGAGGAAGAGGCGCTCAGCCACCTCGATCGCCTCTACGCCGCTGCGCTCCGGATGACCCGCAATCCCGCAGACGCCGAGGATGTGGTGCAGGACACCTACGCCAAGGCGTTCCAGTCGCGGCACACGTTCACGCCCGGCACCAACCTCAAGGCTTGGCTGTACCGGATCCTGACCAACACCTACATCAACGCGTACCGGAAGGCCCAGCGGTCCCCGCAGCAGAGCGGCGACGACACGGTGACGGACTGGCAGCTGGCGAAGGCCGCCTCGCACGACGCCGTCGGCCTGCGCAGCGCCGAGATGGAGGCGCTGGACATGACTCCCGACGCCGCCGTCGCCGGTGCGATCGCGCAGTTGCCTGAGAACTTCCGCACCGCTGTCATCCTCAGCGACGTCGAAGGTTTCTCGTACAAGGAGATCGCCGAGATCATGGGCACCCCGATCGGCACGGTCATGAGCCGCCTCAATCGGGGACGGGCCCAACTGCGCGAGCTGCTGTCCGACTATGCGCGTGAACAGGGCATCGGACGCACGACGGGAGGCCGGTGATGGCTGACGGTGAGATGTACTCCCACGAGCACGACGAGATGGATGAGTGCGTCCAGGCGCTCGCCCAGGTGCACGCGTTCCTGCACAGCGAACTGCTAGAAGCCGACGCGGACCTGATCCGCCACCACTTGCACGCCTGCGAGCGATGTATGGAGAATTTCGAGATCGAGAGCACGATCACGGAGATGATCCAGCGCAGCCACCCGGCCACGAAGGCACCCGCCACCCTGTCTGCGCGAATCCACACCATGCGCATCACCCGACGCAGCGGTCACTGACCAGAGAAATGCCGAAGCCCCCGCAGTGCGGGGGCTTCTTAGCTTGTGTGCCTCGGCTCAGCTGTTGGGACGCTTGCCGTGGTTGGCCTTGTTCTTGCGACGCGCGCGACGCTTACGACCGGTCTTACCCATGCGGGTCTCCTCATAGTCTGTGGTGGACTGACGCTCCATTGTGCCAGAGAGCGCCGCGAGGCGCGAACATCAAGAACGTGGCAGAGTGTGACTGTGGTGCGGCACGTAGATCAGATGGACGACGGCGAGTGGCTAGAGGCATTCCTGTCTCAATGGCACATCCTCGCCGACCTGAGCTTCTCGGATCTCGTCCTGTGGGTTCCCAAGGGCCCCACGGGAGACGTGTTCGAGTGCACAGCGCAGATCCGCCCCGTGACCGGACCCACGGCGCTCGAAGAGGACATCGTCGGCGAGACGATCGAGTACGAGCCCGACCACCAGGTGACGGTGGCGTGGATGACGCATGAGATCGCGGAGACCAGCGACAACGAGCTGAGCAGTGGCATCCCCGTCGACGTGTGGGCCATCCCGGTGCTGCGCCACGACCGCCCGGTGGCGGTCATCGAGCGCCACACCAACCAGATGGGCATGCGGGCCACCGGCGCTCTCGAAGAGAACTTCCTGGAAGCTGCGGAGATCCTCACCCAGATGCTGATGCGCGGCGAGTTCCCACTGGTGCCGCCATCGGACAAGGCGCTGGCGCCTCGCGTGGCCGACGGTGTGCTGCGAGTCCTGCCCGACGGCGTCATCTCTTACGCCAGCCCCAACGCCGTGACCGGTTACCGTCGCCTGGGCGCAGTCGGCGACATCGAGGGCGAGAACTTCCGAGAGCTGACGCGACGCCTGCGCGAAGGAATCGAGGCGGTCGGCCAGACGGTGGGGGCCGACCTTGACGGCCGGCTCACGCTCGAGTTCGACATCGACGCCCGCAACGCGTCCATGCGCTTCGTGGTGCTGCCGCTGTGGCTGGAGTTCACCTCCGCCGGCATGGTGGTGCTGTGCCGCGACACCACGGACCTGCGGCGCCGGGACCGGATGCTCGTGACGAAGGACGCCACCATCCGCGAGATCCACCACCGGGTGAAGAACAACCTGCAGACCGTGGCGGCCCTGCTGCGCATGCAGTCGCGGCGTCTGCAATCGGCCGACGGCAAGGAGGCCCTGCGTGACGCGATGCGACGCGTCTCGTCCATCGCGATGGTGCACGAGACGTTGAGTTACAGCCTGGTGGAGGCGGTCGCGTTCGACGACGTCTGCGACAAGATCCTCGACATGGTCGGCGACCTCGCCGCGTCCCACGGCACGGTGCGAGCCAAGCGCAAGGGGTCGTTCGGGGTGCTCCCGGCTGACATGGCCACGTCGCTCTCGATGATCATCACCGAGCTGTGCCAGAACGCCATCGAGCATGGCCTCGACAGCGCGTCGGGATCGGTGGACGTCGTGCCTCAGCGCGACGGCAACATCCTCACCATCCAAATCATCGACGGCGGCAGCGGCCTGCCGGAGGGGTTCAGGTTGGGCGCGCAGAAATCTCTGGGCTTGTCGATCATCTCGACGCTCATCAAGGATCTGGACGGCACCTTGACCCTGAAGAATCGCGAGGATGCTCAGGGCACGGTGGCGGAAATTGTGCTCCCCGTGCCCACCAAGGCGTAACTCGGGGGAGTGAAGATCAGGACTGGCGCAGACGGGACCGCGCGGCGCGGCGCTTGATGGCGCGGCGTTCGTCTTCGCTCAGGCCGCCCCACACACCGTGATCCTGGCCAGCTTCGAGAGCCCACGTCAGACACTGATCCTTGACGACGCATCGCTGACAGATCTTCTTGGCTTCTTCGATTTGCTGCAGAGCCGGACCGGTGTTGCCGACAGGAAAGAACAACTCCGGATCCTCAGTGAGGCAGGCGGCCTTGTGGCGCCAATCCATAGTTGGTCTCCTTCTGTCGGGG
>DYZF01000084.1 GCA_020741375.1 Tessaracoccus flavescens | reverse complement strand
AAGGAGTACACCGCCGACGACGTCATCACAGAGAGTAGCGTCGAGGGGCTCGACATCCTCCCGAGCAACATTGATCTGTCCGCGGCAGAGGTGCAGCTCGTGAGCGAGGGCGCCCGCGAGCAGACGCTGACCCGAGTCCTGTCCAAGCTCCGCGGCGAGTACGACTACATCCTGATCGACTGCGCGCCGAGCCTCGGCCTGCTCACGATCAACGCGCTGACCGCGAGCGACTACGTCGTCATGCCTCTGGAGTGCGAGTTCTTCGCGCTGCGCGGCATCGCGCTGCTCACCGACACGATCTCCAAGGTGCAGGATCGGCTCAACCCCGAGCTCGAGGTGCTGGGCATCCTCGGCACCATGTACGACGCCCGCACCCTGCACAGCCGTGAGGTACTGGAGCGCGTTGTGCAGGCCTTCGGCGACGACGTCTTCCACACCGTCATCCGCCGCACCATCAAGTTCCCGGAGACGACGGTGGCCGGCGAGCCCATCACCACCTACGCCTCGGCCTCTCCCGGCGCCGACGCGTACCGGCAGCTCGCCCGCGAGGTGCTGATGAGGGTTGAGCAGTGAACAAGCGCGCCTCCCTGCCCGGCGCGTCGGAGCTGTTCAGGCCCACGAAGTCGCCCGCCGTCGATGCCCCGACGCGGGCGACGGAGCCGGAGGTCGCGGACGCTGAAGCGGTCCCCACGCCCACCGGCCGGGTGAAGCACGATCACAAGATCACCGTGTACTTCAGCGAGGAAGAGCTCAACGCCCTCGAAGACGCGAACCTCGCCCTGCGTCGTGCCCACGGGATCCGCGTCGACCGCGGGCGGCTCGTCCGCGTCGCCGTCGCCCGTGCAGTCGCCGACCTGGTCGACAACGGGGACGAGAGCTTCCTCGTCGCGGAGCTCAGAGCCCAGTGAGCCGCGCGAAGGCGGCCACCGAACAACGCGACGGCATCGCCGGCTTCGACGTCCACCTCACCAACTTCGAGGGCCCCTTCGACCTGCTCCTACAACTCATCTCCCGCAGGGAACTTGACGTCACCGAGGTGGCGCTCAGCCAAGTCACCGACGAGTTTATCGCGTTCGTGAAGGCCGGGGGAGAGGTGTGGGACCTCGATAAGACCAGCGCCTTCCTCGTGGTCGCGGCGACGCTCCTCGATCTCAAGGCCGCCCGGCTCCTGCCCGGTGGCGAGGTGACCGACCCGGAAGACATCGCCGCCCTAGAAGCCCGCGACCTCCTGTTCGCGCGGTTGCTGCAGTACCGCGCCTTCAAGAAGCTGGCGGAGTGGATCGCCACCACCATGACCGCGGCCGAAAGCACTCACTGGCGCCCGGGCGGCCTGGAGGAGCAGTTCCGCTCCGTGCTGCCCGAGGTGGAGCTCCCGCTCAGCCCCGAGGATGTGGCCCGGCTGGCGGCCGGCGCGATGACCCCCAAGCCCGTCCCCATCGTCGAGCTCTCACACCTGCATGGCAGCACCGTGTCGCTCTCGGAGCAGGTCAACCTCGTGGCCGACCGGCTACGGCGCGACGGCGCAGCCACGTTCCGTTCCCTCATCGGCGGCGTGGACCGGATCACCGTCGTCGTCCGGTTCCTCGCCATCCTCGAACTCTTCCGCGCCCAGCAGGTGGCGCTGGAACAACTGGAACCGCTGGCGGAACTCACCATTCGCTGGACCGCAGGTGACGATGAGGCCGTCGAGGTGACCGACGACTACGGCCCCGCCCTCGACATGGAGGAATCATGAGTCTGACCCGAGCCCTGGAAGCCATGCTGCTCATGGCCACCGATCCCGTGGGCGTCGACGAGCTCGCCGCTGCACTGGAGACCCCGACCGATGTCGTCGAGGCCGAACTGGAGGCGATCGCCGAGTTCTACGACGCGCACGAACGCGGTCTTCGCCTCCGGCGGATCGCGGGCGGCTGGCGGTTCGCGACGGATCCCGACATGGCCGACGTGATCGAGGCCTGGCTCGTCTCGGATCAGCGGTCGCGGCTGACGCAGGCCGCGCTCGAGACCCTGTCTGTCATCGCCTACCTTCAGCCGGTCTCGCGTGGCCGGATCGCCGCCGTGCGCGGGGTCAACGTCGACGGCGTCGTCAAGACACTCCTCGTGCGCGGCCTCATCCGTGAGGACGGCGAGGATGCCGTCACCGGCGCGATGAACTTCGCCACCACGCCCCTGTTCCTGCAGAAGTTGGGGCTCAACTCGCTGTCGGAGCTGCCAGACTTGGCGCCGTTGCTGCCCGACGCCGTAGCCTTGGAGGCTGAGCTGGGGCAACTGGCTGCCGCCGCGGCAGAGCAACCAGAGCCCGCCGACGACGCGACCACGTCCGAGGAACCACGGAAGGATGACGATGAGCGAGATGAATGAGGCCACTGAGGGCATCCGCCTTCAGAAAGTACTGGCCGCCGCCGGCATCGCCTCCCGCCGCGCCAGCGAGATCCTCATCGAGGAAGGCCGCGTCGAGGTCAACGGCCAAGTCGTCGTCGAGCAGGGAATGCGCGTCAACCCCGAGACCGATCACATCCGCGTCGACGGCGCTCGCATCCCGCCGCCGCGCCGGCACATCTACCTCGTGCTGAACAAGCCGCGCGGCGTCGTGTCGACGATGGACGACCCCGAAGGCCGCCCCACGCTGACCGACTACCTCCCCCGGATCAAGGAGCGCCTCTTCCATGTGGGCCGCCTCGACACCGATACCGAGGGTCTGATCGTGCTGACCAACGACGGCGAGTTCGCCAACCGGCTCTCGCACCCGCGCTACGAGGTGCCGAAGACGTATCACGTCCAAGCGGCGGGCGTCATGGACAACCGCATCATCAAGCGCCTGGAGAAGGGCGTCACGCTCGACGACGGACCGGTGAAGCCGGACAACGTGAAGCTGATCTCCCGTGGACAGGACAAGACGCTGTTGGCGGTGACGTTGCACGAGGGTCGCAACCGGGTGGTGCGTCGCATGTTCGACACCGTCGGCCACCCCGTCGACCGCCTGTCCCGCACGGCCATCGGGCCCATCCGGATCGGTCAACTGCCGCTGGGGGAGACCCGCGAACTCACTCGGGAAGAGCTTGGAGGGCTGCTCGACCTCGTCAGCATGTGAGCCGGCGGATGTGAGGTTGGGTTGGCCGTTCGGTTACCCTTCCTAGGTGACGTTTTCTTCTCGTTCGCCCCGTGGCGCCCTCGCGGCGGCTGCGCTGGCTTCCCTGATTGCACTGTCCGCCTGCAGCACGCCGGAGGAGGGCTCGAGCACCCCGTCGGTGTCGCCGTCGGCCTCGGTGAGCGCCTCCCCGAGCGCATCGGCCAGCGAATCCGCGAGCCCCTCGGCGAGCCCGAGCCCCGCGGTGAGCGTCTCTCCGTCAGCGGATCTGAGCGCCATCGAGGTCTCCGACGCCGCCACCCCTGAGATCACCGTCCCGGCCCCATGGGCGATCACGTCGACGCAGACGAAGGTGCTCAAGCCCGGCGGCGAGCAGAAGTTGACCGACACGTCCACCGCAACGGTCAACTACATCGGCGTCAACGGCCGCACTGGCGAGGTCTTCGACCAGTCTTACGACGGCGACCCCGCCACCTTCTCGTTGGAGCGGGTCATCCCCGGCTTCACCAAGGGCCTCAGCGGCCAGTCCGTCGGCTCGCGCGTGCTGATCGGCATGCCCAGCGAGGACGGCTACGCCCAGGGCAACCCCGGCGCCAACATCGAGGTGGGCGATTCGCTGCTGTTCGTCGTCGACATCATCTCGGCCAACTACGAAGAAGCCATCGGCGAAGCTATCACCCCGGCCGCGGGACTGCCCACCGTCACCATGACGGCCGGCAAGCCGGAGATCGCGCTGCCGGCCGGCGTCGCGGCGCCCACCGACCTGAAGGTGCAGCCGCTGATCAAGGGCGCCGGCGCCCCGATCACCGCCGACTCCACCATCTCCGTCAAGTTCCGCTCGTGGAACTACGCCGACGGCACCCTGTTCCAGGATGCGTGGGAGCCGCAGTCCGGCGCGCTGTCCACCCTGATCGACGGGTGGAAGGAAGGCCTCGTCGGCCAGACCGCCGGCTCGCGCGTGCTGCTCGTCGTGCCCCCGGCGAAGGCGTTCCCCGACGGCATCCCCACGGCGACGCCGTCGCTGGCCCCCGGCCAGACCCTCGTCTACGTCCTCGACATCCTCGACGTCCAGGGCTAGTCGAGCGCTCAGCCGCGCCAGGTGACGCCGTCGAAGAACCGACCGTCACCGGGCATGGCTGCCAGCGCCTCGTCCAAGGACGAACACGGGCCGAGGCCCAGTGAATCGGTGATCCACGCGAGCACAGCCGCCGGGTCTCCGAGATCGCGCAGCGTGACCGCGCCGTCGCGCTTGGCCAGCCGCTGCCCGTCGCGGTTGACCACCAACCCGATGTGGGCGTACGTGGCGGGTGTTGCTCCCAGTTGCGCCGTCAACCACGCCTGACGTGGCGCCGACGACAGAAGGTCGGCGCCCCGGGTGATGTGGGTCACGCCCATGGCGATGTCGTCGACGACCACCGCCAGGTTGTAGGCGAACTGCCCGTCGCCGCGCACCAGCACGAAGTCGTCCACCAGCCCCGCGACCACGCCTGCGTGCGCATCGTCGACGGTGAACGTCGCGCCCGCCGAATCGACGCGAATGGCCGCCGGCCGCTCCGCCCGCTTGCGCTCCCGCTCCGCCTCGGTGAGTGAGCGACACGTGCCGGGGTAGGCGCGATGCCCGTCGTGCGGCGCCGACGCGGCCTCGGCGATCTCCCGGCGTGTGCAGTAACACTCGTAGGTGGGCAGACTTTCGACGGCGTCGGCACACAGCGACAAACGCTCGCTCTGCCGCACCACCGGCCCATCCCAGTCGAGCCCCAAGGCGCGCAGGTCGTCGAGTTGTCGCTGCTCCGTTCCGGCGGCGGCGCGCACCCGGTCGCGGTCCAGATCCTCGATCCGCATCAGCCACTCGCCCCCGGCCTGCCGGGCCAGCAACCAACCGGCGACGGCGGTGCGCAGGTTCCCCAGATGCAGATCCGCCGTGGGGCTCGGGGCGTAGCGATCGGTGTGCGGCATGCGCCCAGCCTGCCACGTCGCGTCGCGGCCGCGACACCCGGCGCGTGGCCGTCGATTCCTTCGGCGCAGTCGCTAGCCTGTGTGTCGGAGGTGGCCATGTCGCAGCGAAAGTCCGAGCGGTTGATGAACTTGCTGATCGCCCTGCTCAGCACGCGCCGATACCTGACCAAGCAGGAGTTACGCGGCATCATCGAGGACTACCGCGCCAAGACCGACGAAGCCGCCTTCTCCCGGATGTTCGAACGCGACAAGGACGAACTGCGCGAGCTCGGCGTGGACATCGAGACCGGATCCAACGACCCCTTCTCCGAGGAGTTCGACGGTTACCGCATCAACCGCGCCCAGTTCGAACTCCCGCCGCTCTCGTTCACCCCCGCGGAGCTGGCCGCGCTGGGTCTGGCAGGTCAGGTGTGGCAGGACACGGTCGCGGCAGACCACACGGCCCAAGCCTTCGAAGCTCTGCGCGCCGGGGGTGCTGCCCCAGACCCCAGCCTGGTGCCCACCGTCGCCCCGCAGGTCGCGGCCCGCGAGCCAGATTTCGAGGCGGTCTACGACGCGGTCCTCGCCCGTCAGCAGATCAGGTTCGGCTACGGCGGAAGCTTCCGCCGCCTTCAGCCGTGGAAGCTGCTGCAACGCCGCGGGCGCTGGTACGTCTTCGGCTTCGACACAGATCGCGGCGCGGATCGGTTCTTCAAGCTCAGCCGGTTCACCGACCGCGCGGTGCCCACCGGAAAACCGGCGGCGTTCACCGTCCCCGACGACGTCGACGAGCGTGCCAAGCGGCTGGAACCAGCGCTGGAGACCACCGCCATCTTGGCGTTGCGCGACGGCGCCAGCCACGCCTGGCGCGATCCGCAGCCGGTGGAATGGGAGGGGCCCGTGCCCGCGGGATACAGCCCGTTCCAGGTGACTGCGGCGCGGCAATCGGAGCTCATCGACGACGTGGTCGCGGCCTCGCCGGACGCCGTCGTCCTCGACCCGCCCGAGTTGCGGCAGCAAGCCATCCACCGACTCGAGGAGGCAGCCCGATGAGGTCTGAGGAGCAGCTTGCACGGTTGCTGCGCATGGTGCCGTTCCTCTCCAGCAACCCCGGTGTCACCACCGACGAAGTGGCCGAGGCGTTCGGCGTCACACCGCGACAGGTGCTGAAGGACCTGGATGTGCTCCAGTTCTGCGGCCTGCCCGGCTACCTCTACGACGACCTGTTCGACGTCGACGTCGAGGCCGTCCGCGAGACCGGAACCATCCACTTCCGCAACGCCGACGTCTTGGCCCGCCCGCTGCGGCTGCGCCCGGCGGAGGCCGCTAGCCTGCTCACCGCCCTGCGCCTCGTCGT
>DYZF01000083.1 GCA_020741375.1 Tessaracoccus flavescens | reverse complement strand
TCGAACACAGCCGCGAGCCCCTCCGGCCCGTGGTGAACACCGACGAACTCCTTCAGGAGTGCCTCGGGTCGCTGGCAGCCGCGACGGGGCCCGTTGCCTTCGACACCGAGCGTGCCCACGGCCACCGTTACTGGCCCAAGGCTTACCTCCTTCAGATCCGCCGCGAGGGCGCAGGAACCTGGCTGATCGACCCGATCGCCTTCGAGCGAAAGGGACCGGCCGATCTGAGCTCGCTCGTGGAGGCCACCGGTGACGCCGCGTGGATCATCCACGCGTCCAGCCAAGACCTGCCGTGCATGCAGGAGATCTCGATCATCCCGCCGCGCATCTTCGACACCGAGTTGGCGGCCCGGCTGCTCGGCAAGCCCGGCGCTGCGCTCGGAGCGTTGCTGGAAGCCGAGCTGGGGATCAAACTCCGCAAGGCCCACTCGGCCGACAACTGGTCCAAGCGCCCGCTGCCCGAATCGTGGTTGACGTACGCGGCGCTAGACGTGGATTACCTCATCGAACTGACCGACGTCCTCCACCGTGAGCTCGCCGCCACCGGCCGCTTGGAGTGGGCAGAGCAGGAGTTCGAGGAGTCGCTGCGTCGATTCTCCGCGGCCCCGGAGCCACGCAAGGATCCTTGGCGGCGCTTGAGCGGCATCACGTCGCTGCGCACGCCACGCCAGTACGCCGTCGCCCGCGCGCTATGGCTGGCCCGCGACGCGATCGCCCAGCGCCGTGACCGTCCGCCCGGCTGGATCTTGCACGACAGCGCCATCCTCGAGCTCGCGAACCGATCGCGAGAGTCTGTGGCCACCCGCGCCGATGTTGAGGCCGTCGCCAACTACCGCGGCGCTCCCGGCCAGCGCTACATGTCCAACTGGACGTCCGCGCTGGACGAGGTCCGGGCCATGAACGATCGCGCCTACCCGCCGAAGCGGACGCGCTCCGACGGCGTGCCGCACCCGCGCTCGTGGGACAAGATCAACCCAGAGGCGGCAGCCCGCTGGGCCAAGGTGCGTCCGGTTCTCGACGAGCTGGCCTGCGATCTGGGCGGCTTGCAGGCGAGCCTCGTAGCCCCGCCCCAGGTGATTCAGGAAGCGCTCTTCGAGCACGCGGTGGTGACCCGCGACATCCTGCTGGCCCTCGGCGCCCGCCCATGGCAGGCCGACTTCCTCGAGCCCGCGATCAGCGAAGCCCTGACGAACGAGGCTTAGGCCCGGCGGGCCGGCTCGCGATCCTCGTCGGCAGCCAGGATCTGCCCCAACGCCTCCAGCGACGCCTGAGCGGCCGTGAGGCCGATGTGCTCGAGGACCTCCTCGCGCGATCCATGCTCCAAGAAGCTGCGCGGAATGCCGAAGTTCATCACCCGCGCCGAGCTGCCGGCAGCCGTCAGCTTCGCGCAGAACCGCTGACCGACGCCGCCCTCAACGAGGTTGTCTTCCAGCGTGATCACGACGTCGAAGCCTTGGGCGAAGCCCACCAAATCCTCGCTGACGGGCAGCGCCCACAGCGGATCGACGACCGTCGCCGCGACGCCTTGATCCTGCAGTCGCTCGGCGACGCTCATCCCCATCCCGGCGAACTGGCCATAGCCGACCACGAGCACCTTGGCGCCCTCAGCGCGACGGAGAATGTCGACGCGGGACAGACCCTCTCCGACGTGGGCAACTTCCTTCAGCTCGTCGGGGAGCTTTTCCTTGGAGTACCGGATGACGGTCACCGCGTCGTCGACGTCGACAGCACGATCCAGCGCATCCACCAGTCGCGCTTGATCGCGCGGTGCCGACAGCTGAAGGCCGGGCACCATGCCCATCAGCGTCATGTCCCACATCCCGTTGTGGGAGGGCCCGTCGGTGCCGGTGATGCCGGCGCGGTCCAAAACCAGCGTGACGCCCACCTGGTGCAGGGCCGCGTCCATCAGCACCTGATCGAAGGCCCGGTTGAGGAATGTTGCGTAGACCGCCACCACGGGGTGCAGCCCGGCGCGGGCCAAACCGGCAGCGGAGACGACGGCGTGTTGCTCGGCGATGCCCACGTCGAAGATGCGGTCTGGGAACGCCGCGGCGAACCGGCCCAAGCCGGTGGGATGAAGCATGGCAGCCGTGATGGCCACCACGTCTCGACGGCGCTGACCCAACTTGACCATCGCCTCGGCGAAGGCGTCGGTCCACGTGGCCTGCACCGCGGCAGAGAGGGGCTCACCGGTCAACTCGTTGATCTTGCCGACGGCGTGGAAGCGGTCCTCGTCGTTGTCCTCGGCGGCCTGGAAGCCGCGGCCCTTGCGGGTGACGCAGTGCACGATCACCGGGCCGCCGTACTGGCGGGCCTGCTCCAGGGCATTCGTCACCGACGCGATATCGTGTCCGTCGAGAGGGCCCGTGTACTTGATGCCGAGATCCGAGAACATCGACTGCGGCGCGAGCACGTCCTTCACGCCGGTCTTGAAGCCGTGCATGAGGTCGTAGACCGGGCGCCCGATCACGGGCATCTTCGTGACGCGGCGCTTGATGAAGGTGAGCGTCTTCTCGTAGCGATGATCAGTGCGCAATCCGGCCAGATGCTTCGCGAGCCCGCCGACGGTGGGCGTGTAGGAGCGACCGTTGTCGTTGACGATGATGACGAGGCGAAGATCCTCGTGCTCAGCGATGTTGTTGAGCGCCTCCCACGCCATGCCACCGGTCAGGGCGCCGTCGCCCACGACGGCGACGACCGTGCGCTCTTCGCCCCGCAGGCGGAAGCCCTTCGCCATGCCTTCGGCCCAGGACAGCGCCGTCGACGCGTGCGAGTTGCGCACCCAATCGTGCTCCGACTCCTGCGGCTCTGGGTAGCCCGAGAGGCCACCCCGCTGGCGCAGATCGTCGAAGCCCTTGGCGCGCCCGGTGAGGATCTTGTGCACGTAGCTCTGATGGCCGGTGTCGAAGATGATCGGATCCTGCGGGGAATCGAACACCTTGTGGATGGCCATGGTGAGCTCGACGACGCCGAGGTT
>DYZF01000082.1 GCA_020741375.1 Tessaracoccus flavescens | reverse complement strand
CTGAGACCGGGCGCGCCATGCGCATGCTGGACCCCACCTTGGAGTTGGTCGCCGTCGGCTCCTCCGGCCGCACCATGCCCACCTTCGGCGAGTGGGAACACACCGTCCTCATGCACGCCTACGAGCAAGTGGACATGATCTCCGCGCACGCCTACTACTGGGAGAAGGCCACCGGCCTGCAGGAGTTCCTTGTCAGTGCCGAAGACATGGATCGCTTCATCGATTCGGTGGCGGCCACGATCGACGCGGTCGCAACGGCCAAGAAGACCGACAAGAAGGTGGGCATCTCCTTCGACGAGTGGAACGTCTGGTACATCGACGGCGAACGCTCGCAGACGCCGTCGGGAGACGACTGGCCGGTGGGGCCGCGACTGCTGGAGGACAACTACTCCGTCGCCGACGCCGTCGTGGTGGGCAGCCTGCTGATCTCGCTGCTGCGGCACACGGATCGGGTCTGGTCGGCGAACTTGGCGCAGTTGGTCAACGTGATCGCGCCCATCATGACCGAGCCCGGCGGGCCGGCGTGGAAGCAGACGACGTTCCACCCCTTCGCCTTGACCTCCGCTCACGCTCAGGGTGAGGTGCTGCGCGTGCTCGTGGATGGCCCGACGGTGGAGAGCGTGGAGTTCGGCACGGTTCCGGCGATTGACGCGGTCGCGACCTGGGCCGACGACGCCGCCACCGTGTTCGTCGTCAACCGCAGCGCGACCGTCGACATCCCAGTGACGCTCGACCTGCCCGCAGGCTGCGAAGTGGTCGAGGCTGTGACGCTGCACCACGACGATCCGTATTGGAAGGCCAGCGTCGACGACGATTCCAGCGTCGGCCCGAAGCCGAACGAGACGGTCACCGTCGATGGCGCTCGGGTGTCGCTGGAGCTGCCGGCGATCTCGTGGACGATGGTTCGCCTCTCGCGGCGTTAGGAACAGACGCGCGTAGGGGCTCAATCGCACGGTCGGCGCGCGGGCTCTAGGGTGGTACCCATGCATCTGCTCGGCCAGCCTCACCACGACCCGTCGGCCCTTTTTGTGTCGAATCCGCGACCTGCGCTGGGCGAGCGGATCGCCCTGCGGATGCGGGTGCCTGGGACCTGCAAGACCGTCGCGCTGCGGTACCTGCACGACGGCGAGGGCAGCTTCGTCGAGGCGACGCCGGTCGAGGTCGACGGGCAGGGGTCGGATCAGTGGTGGCAGGTGGAGGTCACCGTCGACAACCCCACGTTGCAGTACCGCTGGATCCTCATTGATCACGAGGACGTGCGCTGGTGGCTCAACGGCGAGGGCGTCTTCCCACGCGACGTCACCGACGCCGCCGATTTCCGCCTCATCACCACCCATGCTCCGGCCTGGACTCGTGGCGGCGCCGTCGTCTACCAAATCTTCCCGGACCGATTCGCGCGCAGCGCCGGAGCCGACGGTCGCGAGCTGCCCGACTGGGCGCACGGAACCACCTCGTGGGACGAGCCGATGCGCACCTACGAGACAGGGCAGCACCGCCAGATCTACGGCGGCGACCTCGATGGCATCGTCGACAAGCTCGACGATCACGTGGCCGCGCTGCGGGCGTCGGTGCTCTACCTGACCCCCTTCTTCTCGGCGCAGTCCAACCACCGCTACAACGCCACCACCTTCGAGCAGATCGACGACCTTCTCGGTGGCGACGAGGCCCTCGACCGCCTGATCTCGGAGGCACACCGTCGAGGGATGCGCGTCCTCGGTGATTTCACGCCGAACCACACCGGTTCCGCGCATGAATGGTTCCTCGCGGCGCAGGCCAACCCTGATGCCCCGGAGAGTACCTTCTATTACTGGACCGACGAGGCACCCGGCTACGCGTGCTGGCTGGGGTTCAAGTCGCTGCCCAAGCTGAATCACGCGTCGCCGGAGTTGACCGAGCGTCTCTTCGGCGACGACGGCGTCATCCGCCGCTGGCTACGCAAGGGACTCGACGGCTGGCGCGTCGACGTCGCCAACATGACGGGTCGGATCGGCGGCATCGACCTCAACCGCGAGGTCGCCGCGCGCTTCCGCCATGCGCTCGACGCCGAAGGCGACCGCTGGCTCCTGGCCGAGCACTTCTACGACCTGCATCACGATGTCGACGGCGCCACCTGGCACGGTGCGATGAACTATGCGGCTTTCTCGCGACCGCTGTGGGCCTGGCTCGAGGTGCCCACCAGCAACGAGGAGGACAAGCACTTCTCCGTGACGAAGCTGCTCCCCTCCGTCGACGGCGCCGGCATGGTGGAGACGATGCAGGCATTCATGGCGCAGGTGCCGTGGGCGGTGACGGAATCGTCACTCAACATCGTCGGCTCGCACGACACCGGTCGCATCATGTGGCGGGTTGGGAGCAACCGGGGTCGCGTGGAAGCCGCGCTGGGGATGGCGTACACGATGCCGGGCGTACCGATGCTGTACTACGGCGACGAGATCGGCCTCGAGGGCAACACCGGCGAGTACGGCCGGCGGCCCTTCCCGTGGCAGGCACCCGACACCTGGGATCAGGACCTTCTCGGCAGCGTCATCGAGTTGGGCCGACTCCGCGAAGAACTCACCCCCATCCACGACGGCGGCCTCCGGTGGGTCCACGCAGGCCCCAACGCGGTCGCGTATGTGCGGGAGTCGGCCGACGGCGGAGTGCTGGCGCTCGCGTCCCGCGACGCATGTGACCCGATCGACATCCCGGTGTCGCTGCTCCCCGGCTCTGAACGCGGCAACTTGGTCTTCGGCAAGGGCATCAGCCTCGACGGCGATACCCTCCGGCTCGCGCCGGTTGAAGCTGGCTTCGCCCTCTGGCACTGGGCCAACCACCGGTAACCATCAACGCATCGTCACGCCAGTCTTGAAGGCTGGAACAGCCGCGCCCTCAACGAGGTGTTCACGCCAAACTTCGGCAACGCCGACTCGTACGAAAAAAATCGTATACAAAACCCTTGCCAGAGCCAATTCCTTAACGTGCCTTTGTTAACACGTTCACGTTCACTTGTGAACGGACCAAGCGGACTCAAGGAAGAGGCTGGTATCCAAACCGCCTCGGCCAGCGAGGGGGATTTCGCCGGTACTGTGGCGGACATGGCAGCTTCACCGGCCGGGCCCGACCGTCGCGCCGTCTTCCTCGACATCGACGGCACGTACGCGGACCACGGCGACGTCCCGCCCGCGCACGCCGAGGCGGTCCGCCGGGCTCGTGAGGCCGGCCACCTGGTGTTCCTGTGCACCGGACGGCCGAGGTCGATGGTGCCGGCCCGGATCCTGGCGGCAGGCTTCGACGGGTTCGTCGGCGGCGCTGGCGCCTACGTCGAGGTCGACGGCGCGGTGCTCGCCGACGTGCGATTCCCTCCGGAGGTGGCCCAACGCACCGTCGAGGTGCTGCTGGCGCACGACGTCGCGTTCGTGCTGGAGGCGGCGGAGGCGCTCTGGGGGCCGCCCGGGGTCGACGAGCGGATGGCCCGCCATCTGGCGCCCCACCTCCGCGGCGGGGATCCCGCCCGCCCGCGGCCGCTGGACCTGCTCGACACGCTCCGCATGACCGACGACCTCACCTCCCTCGCGTTCGGGAAGGTGTCGT
>DYZF01000081.1 GCA_020741375.1 Tessaracoccus flavescens | reverse complement strand
CTGCCGAGCGGCCCGGTGGCTGCGATCAGTCCAACTCGGCAATGAGAGTGCGGACTCTGCGTTCGATGTCGTCGCGGATGCGTCGAACGGTGTCGATGCTCATCGCATGGGGATCATCGACGTTCCAGTTCTCGTAGCGCTTTCCGGGGAAGACTGGGCAGGCGTCGCCACACCCCATGGTGATGACGACGTCAGCGGCCCTGACCGTCTCGTCAGTCCAGGGCTTGGGGAACTCCCGCGAAATGTCGACCCCCCGCTCCTGCATTGCCTCGATGGCGATCGGGTTGATGCTGTCTGCCGGTGTGGAGCCCCCAGACCAGGCGATGGCGGTGTCGCCTGCAAGTGCTTCGAAGAACCCGAGCGCCATCTGGGAACGGCCGGCATTGTGGGTGCAGAGGAACAGCACGACGGCTTTGCCGTCGTTGTGGTGATCGTCGAGCCGGGCGACCGCTTGGAGTCGCTGCCGCGCGAAGCGCTCGGCGAGCAGGGGGAGGAAGTGCACGACCTTTGCCGTTGCTGCGAGTTGATCGTAGGAGCTTGCGAGGAAGCGTTCGATGGTTTCGCGGCCGAACGTGGGTTCGAACTCTGCCGCGAGGCGCTCGGCCGCGTTGGTGAGGGCGCGGCGTTCGTCGAGCCGGAGGGACTCCCAGGTGCGTTCTTCGGTGGTGGTCATGGTTCTCCTTGGATGATGTCGGCGAGGGCGTGAACTCGCTGGTTGAGCTCGGCGCAAGTCTCGTCGAATGCTGCACGGGTGTTGACCGCCACCGGGTCTGGTAGCGACCAGTGCACGTGGTCAACCGGGAGCTGCCGGCCCGCGTTGTCGCAGACGCTCACGACCAGGTCTTCCTTACTCAGCACGCCGTCGAGCGACTGGGGAGTGGCAGCGCTGATATCCACCCCTGCGCGTCGCCCCGCCAGGATGGCTCCCGGATGCACGCGTGTCGCCGGCTCGGTTCCTGCGGAGACGGACGGGATGTTGCTGGCCCGCCGCCACAAGGCCGCGGCCAGTTGCGATCTGGCCGAGTTGTGGGTGCAGATGAAGGCCACACGCGGCGGAGGTTGGCTTGGGAGGCGAGGCGACAGCATCGGGCGGGCACGGTCGGCCAACTGGATGTAGCTGCTTCTGCGATCCGCATCTGAGCGTCGACGGTGGATCAGCCCTGCGGCCTCGAGGACGCCCAAGTGGTGGGTGATCAGATTGCCTGGCAGGGACAGTTCCTCCCCCAGGGCCCGCGGGGTGAGGTCGCCGCACGCCAAGGCGTCGAGCAGTCTCAGTCGGGTGACATCCCCGAGGGCTGCATAGAGTTCCGCACGCTGTTCCAGCTCCATCGTAATCTCTTTTCAGCCAGATTTGATTCAATCTTAACTGAACTACCTGCGTACCGAAAGGGTCAACAGCATGTAGATCCAGTAGGAGTCTCCAGTCGCAAGAAAGAGCGGATCGGATCCAGCGCGGCCGCATTGACCGACCAGTGGGCCCAGCGTCCGCGCTGCTCGCGCTCAACCAGGCCGGCGTCATGGAGTTTGCGCATATGGAAGGAGAGCGTGGGCTGGGTGATCCCCAGGGCGTCCGGCAGGTGGCAGGCGCAGACGGTCCCATTCGCCGAGTCGGCCAGGTAGCGCAGCAGGCGCACCCGCGTAGGGTCGGCGAGCGCCTTGAAGACGTCCGCAAGCACAGCCGCATTATCGCCGTCAAGGAGCGTCTCACCGTTATCCGGACAGCAGCGTGCGGGCTCTTCGCGAAGTTGCTCGGTGGTCACCATGCCCCCATGGTATGCCATATTGACATCTTTCGATATATCCGGTTTGCTTCTCGTATTGATGAGCTTCAATACATGGAGGTTGTGATGAGTGGTCAGCCGTCGGTGCTGTTCGTCTGCGTGAAGAACGGTGGAAAATCCCAGATCGCGGCAGCGTTGATGCGGAAACTGGGGGGCGTGAGCGTGTCTTCGGCAGGCACCAAGCCTGGTTCGGCGCTTAACGAGGAGGCTGCCATGGCGGTGGCGGAACGGGGTGCCTCGATGGCAGGCGAGATGCCCCGCCTGATCAACGCCGAGGAGGTCGCGGGCGTGGATCGGGTCGTGGTGCTCGGCGCGGAGGCAGTGGTGGAGCCGGTGGCGGGTATGCGTGGCCGGATCGAGACATGGATCACCGACGAGCCGTCGCAGCGTGGCATCGAAGGGATGGAGCGGATGCGGCTGGTCGTAGCGGACATCGCGGCCAGGGTGGAGACGTTGCATGACGAACTCCTCGGCCCGGCAACTCCTCAGATCCGAGTGTTCGAGCCAGCGCTGTGCTGCAACACCGGGGTGTGTGGCACAGACGTGGACGAGGCTCTGGTGACGTTCACAGCCGACCTTGACTACCTCAAGGCACAAGGCGTCGACATCGCCCGCCATAACTTGGCCAACGACCCGACGGCCTTTGCGGAGAACCCAGTCGCCTCCGACTTCCTCCGCGTTGCCGGCTCAGCGGGTCTGCCGTTGGTCCTAGTCGATCAGGTGACCGTCGCAACAGGTCGCTACCCCGATCGAGACGAGCTTCGCAGGCTCGCGGGTCTTGCTGACGACCTCGGCCTCGCGGCTGACAACCCTTGTTGCGAAGGAACCGAGGCAGCAGGGTGCTGTCCGGAGCCAGTAGCTCCACAGCAGACCGCATGCTGCACTCCCACCTCGGCCGCGACGGGGTGCTGCTGAGCAATGAGCTACTCCTTCATGAGCGATCTTCCGCGGTACGTGTTCTTCACCGGCAAGGGCGGGGTCGGGAAGACCTCGATCGCCTGCGCGACTGCAGTCAACCTCGCCGACTCCGGCCGTAGGGTGCTGCTTGTCTCGACCGATCCGGCGTCCAACGTCGCCCAGGTTCTGGACCAGACCATCGGCAACCAGATCACCAGGATCGCCGCGGTGGATCGCCTCTCGGCAATCGAGATCGATCCGGAGGCGGCGGCCGAGGCCTACCGCGAAAAGATCATCGGCCCGGTCCGCGGGCTTCTTCCCGAGGCCGAACTCGCCAGCATCACCGAACAACTCTCGGGGTCCTGCACCACCGAGATCGCCTCGTTCAACGAGTTCACCGACCTGCTGACTAACGTGCAAGGAACCGCTGAACACGACCACGTCGTCTTTGACACCGCCCCCACCGGCCACACGATCCGGTTGCTCCAACTCCCCGGGGAGTGGACCGCCTTCCTCGACGAAGGCAAGGGAGACGCCTCATGCCTCGGGCCGATGTCCGGACTGGACAAGACCAGAACACAGTACGCGCAGGCGCTGGCCAAGCTCAGCGACCCCGCCGCCACTGCGCTGGTTCTGGTGGCGCGAGCTCAGAAGGCGTCGCTGGACGAGGCTGCCCGAACCGCAGAGGAACTGGCTGCCCTCGGCATCACCGAGCAGCGGCTGGTGATCAACGCCGTGCTTGACGAGGCGGCTGGGAACGACGCCCTTGCGCGGGCAGTCATCGCACGAGAGCAGCAGGCCATCGGCAACATGCCCCCCGCTCTGAGGGCACTGGGGACGTCCCAGATCCCGCTCCGGGCAAGCGGCATCGTCGGGCTCGACAACGTCCGCGCCCTCCTGGCCGTCACCAACTCAGCCCCGCCCAACCCCCTCGCGGCCCCATCGGCACCGAGCTCGACCACGTCGTCGATTGCCGACATGGTCGACGAGCTCGCCCAAGACGATCACGGCCTGGTCATGTGCATGGGCAAGGGGGGCGTGGGCAAGACCACCGCTGCAGCCGCGATCGCCCTCGCGCTGGCACACAAGGGCAAGCGGGTCCATCTCTCCACCACGGATCCAGCCGGCCGCCTCGACCAGTCCCTGGGGGAGGCCGTCGAGAACCTAACCACGTCACGCATCGACCCCGAAGAGGCAACCCGGGCCTACCGCGACCGGGTACTGGCAACAAAGGGGTCGCGCCTCGATGAGGCAGGCAAGGCACAGCTCCTTGAGGACCTTCGCTCACCCTGCACCGAAGAGGTCGCCGTGTTCGGCGAGTTCTCGCACCTCGTCTCTCGGGCAAAGGAAGAGTTCGTGGTCATCGACACCGCACCGACCGGCCACACTCTCCTTCTCATGGACGCCACCGGCTCGTACCACCGCGAGATCGTCCGCGGCATGGGCCCCGATGCCAGGATCGTGACTCCGCTCATGCGGCTCCAAGACCCCGACCTGACCCGGATCGTCATCGTCACGCTACCCGACGCCACCCCAGTCCAGGAGGCAGCCGACCTCGACGCGGACCTCCGTCGAGCCGGCATTGTTCCGTGGGGATGGGTCGTCAACCAGGCCATCAGTCAGACCGGCACCCAACACCCGCTCCTCGCCGCACGCGCCGAAGCAGAGGCGCCCCACATCGCCACCGTCAACACGCTTGCCACACGAGTCGCAACCATCCCCCTCCTCCTCGAAGAACCCACGGAGCCTGCCTTGCTGCACCGACTCGCCACCCATTAGCACCCTGGCCTGCCGAATCGCGCTGGCCGCTTGGCCTCGGCCCACTCAGCCGCAGAAGCGTGACACGCTCCCTCACCAGCCAGCAGGAAAGAAATGCGTCCGCGCCTTTGTTCAGAGCCTCAGCTGCTTGTCGTGTGCAGAGTTCCCATGCTCGGGTCACCTCGGGAGGGGTGCGTCGTGACATGCCACCAGCCCCAACCGCACCCGGACACGGCCGCGGAGCGACGCACTTTGGACACCCATATTGTATAGAGGCCCGTTTGTACAAAGTAGGTTGCGGCTCGACAGGAGGAGGGCCAGTGTCGAGATGCAATGCAGTTTGTACGACAGCACGCCTGACAGCTTGTACAGGAGGGTCAGATTTCGCTAGTCGTACAAAGTAGATCACCGTGTACGGTTGACGCTTCGACCCCCGGGCCTCCACGCATAGGGTCAAGTCCCGTGTGGTGGTGTAACTGTTGTTCGTCCTGGTGGGTGGTTGGTTAGGCGGTCCGGCGCGGTCCACACATCCGCAGCCCCCCGCACGACCTTGGGCGGGAACCACAGATCACACTGCACGACCTCCCCAGGCCGGTACTCGGTCCGATCGGCCGGATCGACGGCGCGAACAACGGCCGCAGCTCGGCGACTTTGGCCCGCAGTACCGACGGCGAACGGGTCCACCCGATCCGCTCCGCGATCACCGTGGCCGGCATCGTCGGCGTCTTCGACAGCAACGCCCGGATCTGCGGCTCGAACTCATCGACCACAGACCCCGCCGGTACACGCTCATACTTCGGGGGCCCATCGGAGGACAACGCCGCCCGGACCGTGTTCCTCGCCACCCCCAACTGGCGCGCGATCGCCTTGATCGCCATCTTCTCCGACTTATGAAGCCGTCTGATCTCGGCCCAATCCTCCACGCTGATCACTCCCTCACTCTGACCGAGGGGGTCAACTTTCGCTCGGCACCTGGGGGTCAGTATTCAGGCGGCGCTGACACAAGGTGCGGTAACGAGGTGCGTTATCGGAGAGGACCATCGCGATCGCGCGCCGATACCACTCCACACACTGGGGGTCGCGGAGGTTCCAATAGCACTGGCCCCTCGGTACAGAGCCTTAGCCTCGTGCTTTCATGACGGTGGGTGGACTGTAGTGGCCTGAGATGGCGAAAGTGCCCCTGACTTAGGACGATGTGTTTTGCGAAGCACAATCATTCAACAAGCGAGGAGCACCTTCGAGGTGAAGAGTACCGGCTCGTATCCCAGGGTTCATGTCGATACCGCGAAGGTGACCGCGGTCGGGCAGGCTGGCGGGATCCTGCTGACCGAAACCATCCGCGCGGCCGGCCTGGACCGGGCCCTGTCGGAGGCGCTGTCCCGGTGGCGGAAACCGTTGGCGGTCCACGACCCAGGCAAGATCATCTGTGATCTGGCGGTGTCGCTGGTGCTCGGCGGTGAAGCGTTGAGTGACCTCGCTACCCTGCGCGCTGAACCAGGGGTCTATGGCCCGGTGGCGTCGGATCCGACTGTGTCGCGCCTGATCGCGGCCCTGGCCGAGGACGCAGACAAGGCCATCAAGGCGATCGCCGGAGCCAGGCAGCAGGCCCGCGCCAGGGTCTGGTCGCTGGCCGGTGAGCATGCCCCCGACCACGAGTCGACTGCCGAGGATCCGGTGGTGATCGATCTCGACGCGTCGCTGATCACCGCCCACTCGGAGAAGCAGCGCGGCTGCGACGCAAACGAGGCTTCGGGTTCCGCCCGTTGATGGCGTTCGCCGACCACGGGCCCGAGGGAACCGGCGAAGCCCTGGAGGTCCACCTACGCCCCGGGAACGCCGGTTCGAACACCGCCGCCGATCACATCACCGTCACCAAACAAGCTCTCGCGCAGCTCCCCGACCGGAACCCGCGGCCCGGACGCCGCGTGCTGATCCGCGCGGACGGGGCCGGCGGCACGAAGGAGTTCACCAAGTGGCTGACCGGGCGCAGGGTGGCGTACTCGGTCGGTTTCACCCTCCCCATGGACACCCCCGACCTCTACCACCTGGTCCCTGAGCCGGTTTGGGTGCCGGCCCTCAACAGCGATGGCGAGGCTCGCGAGGGGGCCGATCTTGCTGACTTCACCGGACTGCTGAACCTCGACGGTTGGCCTGCCGGGATGCGGGTGATCGTCCGCCGCGAACGGCCCCACCCCGGCGCTCAGCTGCGGTTCGACGACGTCGACGGCTACCGACTCACCGCCTTCGCCACCAACACCACCCTCGGCACCCTCCAGCAGCTGGAGCTCAGGCATCGTCGCCGCGCCCGCTGCGAAGACCGGATCCGGATCGCGAAAGACACAGGCCTGGCCAACCTCCCGTTGCACGGGTTCGACCAGAATCGGATCTGGTGCCAGATCGTCGCCCTGGCCTCCGAGTTGCAGGCCTGGAGCGCGATGCTGGCCCTGGCCGGTCATGAAGCCCGCCGCTGGGAACCGAAACGGCTCCGCTACCGGCTCTACACCATCCCCGCGACCCTCGCCAGAAGAGCCCGCCGCACCGTCGTCCACTTCAGCGACCGATCCCGCTGGGCCGAGCTGATCATCGACAGCATCAGCCGACTCCGAAACCTCCCGGCACCAGCCACCTGACCCTATGTTCCTCCACATGTCCCTCTGAATCTGGCAGCTCCCGGCCTGGAAACCCGCACCGCAGACGTCACGCGGGGTCTTGTCGCACCCACCTGCAAGAATCAGCTCAACTTCGACGCCACCGGCGCCGACCAGCCCCACACAGGGCCGTCATGAAATATCGAGGCTATACCCATATATGCCACATATGGACATATAGGGGTATAGAGAGTTATAGAGTCAGGATGTTGCGTCAGCGTCATCGCTGTGGGATGTGCGGGAAGAAATTGGCAGGGTGTCTCGGGCAGTTGGTGAACAGTGCATCGCGGGCGGGGTTCGCGATGTCGGTGTCAGCGTTGGTAAATGGCGACCATAGTTCGCGTTGTTGAGCCATGCCCTCCATCCAAGCCTCTTTGCTCGGGGGCTGGCCGGGGTCGAATCCATGTTCTCTCACGCATTCGCTCGCTTCACCGGTCCAGTAGGTCCACAGTTCTTCGGCTGCCTGTTTCGGGTACGGCAACCCAAAGTATGGGTTGATCGGGTAGGACATCACACACGTGTAGAAGGCGTAGTTCAGTGATTCTCCCTGCTGAGCAGGAACATCCCCAAATTGAAGGGAGCCATCCGCTAGAGCCTCAGCGTGGAATCCCTGCTCATTCATGCAATCAACCATGACAGACGGATGCTCGTGAGGCTCCACGATTCTCACCAGAGGTACGTCCAACTTACGGTCTGGAGAAATCCTGCCCCCTTCGCGGGCCAGGGTCATTTCATGCTGACGGGTCTCCTCAATGAGCTGGTCTATGGACCTGCCTTGGAGAGCCTGGTCCCACGTGTCGGGCAGCGCTTGGGCTGCAGGTGGCTGCGAAGCGGGGATGCTGCTCGCTGACTCGCTGCTGGCCGGGGGCTGTCCGGCACACCCCACCAGTCCCAGTGAGGTGACCAGTGCCGAGATGACCAGCGACAGCGTTGGACGGGGAGAGTTCATTGTTGGAGCCTCCGTGGAAGTAGATCGAGGATGGAGTTCGCAGGAGCCCTCAGTCAAGTCTTCAACCGCATGCGCTAGCTGGCCTTGGTGATGCTGGTTGTTCAAGCGGTCGAAGACAACCCTGTTTGGGGCCTAGGCATGCCGGAACGCCCAAACATACGCCGGGGGAAGACGTTTGAACTAGGGACCTCTTGAAGGCAGGCCCGAGTCAACCTCCGCAGTTGGCCCCGGGAGGGCAGTAGCAGTTGGCTGATTGTGAAAACAACTTGTCATATGCCGTGATCGAAGCCATCACGTAGCCGGACACGTTCGGCTTGGACGTGGTGAACGAACCGCCCGTGTTCTTGCTTCCACGGAGGACGCCGTCGTAGTAGTGTTCGACACGCTTGTTGACGGAGGAGTTGCTGCTGATAGTGGCTGTACCCCCAAGGGGGCAGGAGAGCTGTCGCGCCCATGCGTCGGCCGATGCCTCTGGCGCTGTCACAGCGGTCGCCACTGCTGCCAACATCACTACCGACAGTACTGACCTATTTCGCTTCTTCATGGGACTCTCCTTCGAATACATACAATGGGGTGCCGAACCCCTGTGCGCAGCCTAGATGATCCTTTGCGGGGAGTGTGGGGAACCGTGAAAGTGCGTGTCGGGGAGTGCTTACGGTGTGCGGAGGACGGAGACGGGGTCTCTGGTGGCTGCGAAGAGTGCTGGGGGGATGGCGCTGGCGGCCGCGGCGAGGATGGCGAGGATGGTCACGCCCGCGGTGAAGGCTGCGGGCGGGGTGGCGCCGCTGCGTTCGGCGATGAGGAGACCTGCGGCGATGCCGAGGGCTGCGCCGATGATCGCGGGGGCGATGGTGCGGGTGGTGACGATCGCGATGATGGTGCCTCTGGTGGCGCCGAGGGCTCGACGGCGGCCGAGGTCGGCGCGTCGGACGAGGACGTCGGCCAAGACCACGATCGCGATCAGCACCGATCCCGCTGCCAGCACGCCGAGGAGGAGAGTGCGGCCGAAGGCGGTGAAGTCGCCAAGCACCTGATCGCGGAGTTCTGCCAGTCCGATGGGCGATTGGACATTGAGATCGCTGGGGTCGGTGGCGGCGATGAGGCCGAGGACTGCTTGTTGGGTGTGGGCGGCGTGGCTGGCGTGGTTGAGGATCACAGACAGGCTGGAGGCGGTCGCGTCGCCAGCGTTGTAGATGATGCCGGAGCCGTAGTCGCCGAAGGGCTCGCGCGGGGTGAAGGATCCGACGACGCTGAACTCGCGAGTCGAGGGCGTGGCGGCTTCGGTGACCCAACCGAAGGGATGGGTGAAGCCGAGGGTGGTCATGGCGGCCTCGGAGACGAGGGCTTCGCCGGGTGCGGGCCAGCGGCCTTCGGTGAGGGTGGCGAGGGCTTGGATGTCGCCGATGACGCCCCAGGTGGCGACCCGGTCACCGCCTTGGCCCACGGGGCCGGAGACGGTGTCGATGGCAGACAGGAGCCCGACGGCACGTTCAACGGTGCTGAGACCGGCGGTTTGCGTGACGATAGTGGAGTTGAGGTGGCTACGGTTGCGGGCGTCGATGACGACGAGTTGGCGGGAGCCGGCTGCGTCGATGCGTTGCTCGAGTTGCCCCTCAGCGGCGGCGGTACGGCCGACGGTGGCCAGCGTGCCGGCAACCATGACGGCCACGAGGAACGCGACCAGGGCGGTGGGCACCTTGTTGGCCCAGGTGGTGGCGAGCCCTTCGCGGAGCGTGACCCAGGTTTTCATAGCGCCAGTACCTCGTCGGCGTGGTCGAGCACGAAGGGGTCGTGCGTGGCGATGACGACGGTGCGCTTCCCGTCGGCGGCTGCCGAGAGCGCGGCGAGGACTTCGGCGGCGTTGGCGCGGTCGAGGTTGCCGGTGGGTTCGTCGGCGAGCACGACGGCGGGGTCGGTGACCAAGGCGCGGCAGACCGCGAGGCGTTGGGCTTGGCCGCCAGAAACTTCTCCGGGGCGGTGATCGGCGCGGGCTGCCACTCCCATCCGCTCCATCAGCTGCAGCGCTGTGCCTCGGGCTTGGCGCGGGGTGGCGCCGCCGTAGAGGGCGGGCTCGATGACTGAATCGACCACCTTGCGGGCCGGGTCGAGGGCTGCATCCTGGAACACGAACCCGATCTTCGTGGCGCGAACCTGAGAGCGGCGCCAATCCGACCAGGTTGACACCGGTTCCCCGCCGAGCAGCACTTGGCCCTTCGTGGGGGTCAACATCAGGCCGAGCACGTAGAGCAGGGTCGACTTGCCACGCCCCGACGGACCGGTCACCGCGGTCATCACGCCGGGGGTGAACGAGTGGGTGAGCCCGTCGAACAGCTCCTCGGCGCCGCGCCGGTAGGCAAACGACAATCCCTCCACCGCCAACACGGGCTAGCCCTCCTCGGTCGGTTCAGCTGACGGTTCCCCGGCCGCTGGGGCGGCGGAACCGTCGGAGATCTGGACCTTGGTGCCCACCTCGATGCCCTCGACGATCACCATTCCTTGACCAGAGCCGAGCACGGTCACGGGCGATTGGCCGGATTCGGTGATGACGAACGTCGCACCGTCAGGGGTGGAGCGCACGGCTGCTGCCGGCACCCCAACACCGCTGACCCTGGGCACCACGACCACCTGCGAACGCAGCGTCACCTGCGGATCGAGCGGCAACGAGCCGCAATCGCCACCGCACACCTCGCCCCCATCAGGCGCGACCAACTCGAACGACACCGTGCCGCCCTGATCCGGTGTCGATCCCGCGATCACCGCCGGCCACACCTTGTCCTCGAACGTCACCTCGATCGTCGCCTCGGCCGGCACGAGCCGTGCCTGATCATCGGTCAACACCAGCACGAACTCTCTGGCCCCGGTCGGTGCCAACACTGCATCCTCGCCCCCGGCAAGCACCTTCCCCAGTGCGATGTCCTCACCCAACGAGACCGTGATCGGAAAGCGCGGCAGCGCAACGAGTTCCCCGCGAGCGACCGTGCCGGTCTGCGAACGCCCCTCGGCCTTCTGCCACGCAATCACCGCGCGCTGCGTGTCCCGCCCGAACGTGCCGTTGGCCTCGCCGGAGAAATGCCCCAACCCAGCCAACATCTGCTGCAGCGCCGCGACATCTTCGCCAGACTGGCGGCGCGCCAAGTCACGCCACATCGGCCGCTCCGACTGCACCGCCCGCACCGGCGTGTTGCCCACCGTGTACAGCACATCGCCAACATTGACCTCGCCCGGATGAACCGACGTGACCACCCCCGCCAAAGCGTTCGACGCGGCCACTACCGCTGGCTGCCGCAACGTCGTCGCATACCCCAGCGAGCGTCCAACAGTGGCCTCGGCAGCCTCACCCCACACCGGCTCAGCCGAGGCAACCTCCACCGGCGCCGATGACGACAACGTCGCCCGAGCCGCCCACCACCCAGCGGCCACCGCGAAACCGACCACCAGCAGCGCCACAACACCCGTCAACAACCGCTTCACCCGACACACCTCCATAGCAATCAACTTTGACCACGGCATTCGCCACCCATCCGCACAACCCTAGCCCCAGTGTGGTGTTTGTTCCGGGCTCGTTCCCCCAGGGTCTGTCAGAGAAACGGTGTAAGTGGCTCCATCGCCCGTCAGGGCAGGAGGAGTCATGATGACCGAGACAACCACCAGCAGCAGCTCGTCGGCCGTAGAGTCGGCCAGACTGGAAGCTGTGACCCATTTATCACTATCCCCGGAGGAGCCGACCGAGCTCGACAAGGCCCAGCGTGAAGCGATCGCGCAGATGGTGCGCCAGGCCCGCGATGCGGGTATCGCCCTGACCGGCCCCGACGGGTTGCTGAGAGCATTGACGGCTCAGGTCGTCGAAGCAGCCCTCGACGAACAACTCAACGAGCACCTAGGCTATGGACAGACCCCCCGGGTCGAGGAGGTGGGGAATGCGGCTTTGGGTGGAGACAGATGGACATCCTTGGTGCACGCTTGCGGGGGGAGTGGCTGAACGGGACCGCAGCCACCATATCCCAGGTCATCACAGGCGTCACTCTTCATTCAAGGACGAGGGGGTCGGCTAGTTAGCACTGTTGGCCAAAGGCGAACCGGGCATCTCCATGGATGCCTGTCCCAGGAGCGCGGCACCCACGAAGTTCCCTTGGTAGAAGTGGTCTCGGCAAGCCCGTGTGAGGAGCAACGCCACCGACGGGCACCGCGTGTGGCCGCCCTGAGGCGGCGCGAGCCAGACGGGCATGCACCTTCTGCATTGCCCGGTCACTCAGCACCACCTGCGGACGACCAACGAGCGGAAGGATTTGAGAGCACATAGGGGCGGCATGGAGGAAGTCTGCGCTGGCATGGCGTACGCTCACCCCATGGCTAACGATCGTTCGCTCCCCACGCGTGGTCGCCTCCTCGACGCCGCTCTGACGCGCTTCGCTCGTGATGGGTGGGGCGGCACCTCGATCCGGGACCTCGCCCGTGACGTGGGCATCCGTGAGAGCTCGGTCTACAAACACTTCCCGTCCAAGCAGGCGCTCTTCGACGCCCTCATCGAGCGGGCCGACGCTCGGATGGCCGATGTCGCGGGGCAGTTCGGCGTGAGCGTCGAGTCGCCCGAGGCGGCATCCCCCGCCTATGTCGGCATGACGGAGGAGCGCCTCGTCGCCGTCGCCCAGGGGTTCTTCGACGCCGTCCTGCACGACCCCGAGCTCGTTGTTCTGCGAAGGCTGTTCGTGGTCAACCAGTACCGCGACGACGCGATCGGTGAGCGCCTCCGGGACTACTGGATCGAGCGGCCCCTGCAATTCCAGGCGTCGCTCTTCCGTGACCTCTTCGCCACCGGGGAGTTCCGCGACGGCTTCGACCCCGAGCAGACGGCACTCGCGTTCTACGGCCCGATTCTCACCCTGCTGCAGCTCGCCGAGGGTGGCGGCGAGAGCGAGGGCCGCGCGCGGGACCTGCTGGCCCGGCATGTGGGCCACTTCCGTGCGTCTCACCTCAGGGAGTCCTGAATGTCTCGTTACCGCACGATCATTCGCTGGGTCTTCGCCGTCGCCTTCATGGCGGGAGGGGTCGTTCACCTGGTCATGGGTCGCACTGCGCCCGAGTCGTACGGTGCCTTCGGCCACACCGCGGCCTGGGGGGTGTTGTCGGAGTTGTGGTCCGCGTTCGTCATACCGAACATCGCATGGTTGACGCTGATCTTCGCCGCACTGGAGATCATGGCCGGTTTTGGACTCCTCCTCGGCGGACGGTGGACCCGCCTGGCGGTCATAGGAATCCTGGCCTTCTTCGCGTTCCTGCTGGTCCTGGGCTATGGATGGCCCATGGCCGGCGCACTAGACGATTTCGCCAAGAACCGCGCCGGCACCCTCCTGATGGCCGCATTGCTCATCCTCATCTTGGCCGAACGCACCCCGCACCCCCTGATCGGGCGCCCCCAGCTCACGCTAGGAAGAAGAGACACATCCCGAGGATGAAGACCCCACCGACGACGGCCATCAGCCCCTCGGTCCGGGAGAGGATCGCCAGGGCTGCGAGCGCACCCCCGTGGGCCAGCGAGCCGACGTCTGGACCCAGATCTGGTCCAACAACCCAGCCGAACGCCTCAACAAGGAGATCCGGCGGCGCACCGACGCCGTCGGGATCTTCCCCAACCGCGACGCGATCATCCGCCTCGTCGGGGCCGTCCTGGCCGAGCAAACCGACGAATGGGCCGAAGGACGCCGCTACCTCGGACTCGACATCCTCACCCGCTGCCGCCTCGCACCCGTCCCCACCGAGGAGGTGACCGAGCCCCTAGCCCTCACCGCCTAACGAAGGAACCCCGCTACACCACTAGCCGGGACTTGACCCAGAGACCCTACGCACAGCTGCGCCTCTAGCTATGGCCAGCACCCCCGAAGAGCGCTGTGAAATCCTCGCCACATGGTGCAGAGCCATGGGCATCCGCGAACTCTGGAACGCGCTTCGGTCCAGTCTCCAAAGCCGAGAGATGATCGACGCAGCAGACGCACTGGCCGCCAGACAGTGGATCAAGCGGAGACTCGCGGCCGCGAATTGTTGATGGTCGTCGCCGCGTCATACTCGGACCCGCGCACCCACGAACTACCCGCGGCCAAACCCGTGTAACGGTCGATTGACGCCCACTGCCGACATTCCTCGATCACCGGGCAGCCCAAGCACAAACGCATGGCCGGCTCCGCTGCGCAAGCAGCCTCAGCCCCGTCCCGCGCAGAACGGTGGGCCACCTCTGCCGCCGTCCAAGCATTGCCCGGGACTGCACAGTGGCCGAACAAAGCCAAGACTCCGGCAAGGTCAGCGGCCGTGCGTCGTCGATAGTCACGCATGACTTGCTGCGCACGCCACCGTTCACGATTGGCCCGGAGCCTCCGTCGCGGACTCATGTACTGAACTCTCGATGAGAAACCATGCCCAAAGTGTCGCTGACAACGGACGATGCCCCCAACTTTGTGATCTATGTTATATAGAGGCCCGTTTATACAAAGTAGAGCGCATCTCGACA
>DYZF01000080.1 GCA_020741375.1 Tessaracoccus flavescens | reverse complement strand
TCGATGGTCTCCGCCCGACGCGCAGCGCCCAGCCTCCCCGATGACGATGTCGTCGAGGTGCAGGTGACTGCTGCCCGCCATGCTGGCCCCCGCCGGGGCGGTCGCGTTGTGCGCGGCGTGCTGGCGCCAGTCGCGTTCCTCGCCGTCCTCGGCTTGGCGGCCACCTCGATGACGTTTGCCGACGATCAGGCGGGGATCGCGCACACCGATCCCACGATGGTGGGCATTGAGCCCATCGCCATCTCGCGCGATCTGCCGCGCCCGGAGCTCCCGGCCCCGAGCGTGAGCCCGAGCGCTTCGTCGAGCGTCAGCGCGTCGCCCTCGCCGTCTGCCGAACCCGCCCCGCTGCCCACCGCGACGGCGACGTCCACCCCGACGCCTTCCCCCACTCCCACTCCCACTCCGACGCCGTCGCCGACGCCCACCGCCAAGGCCGCCCCGTCGGAGGCGCCGTCCAAGGCCCCCGAGAAGCCCGCTCCCGACTACACCAAGCTGGGCAAGGCCGACGGCAAGCTCCAGGCCACGTCGTCGGTCAACGTCCGCAAGGGCCCCGGCACCGGCTACGACTCCATCACCACGCTGGCCGAGGGCCGCACCATCACGGTCACCGATCGTGAGGTCGACGGCTGGCGCCAGGTGGTCTACCGTGAGCGCTCCGGCTGGGTGAAGGGCAGCTATCTCGGCAAGGTCACCGCCCGCACCAGCTCCACGAACGAAGCGAGCTCCGGCTCCGACTCCGGGTCCACCGCCACGGCGGGGAAGTGCGCCAAGGCCGGCAGCCTCGAGCGGAACCTCACCTCTCGCACGGCCAACGTTCTCCGCGTGATGTGCGCCAAGTTCTCGGGCATCAGCTCCTACGGCGGCTACCGTCCCGGCTCCGGTTCGTACCACGGCTCCGGCCGCGCCATCGACGCCATGGTCTCCGGCGATTACGGCTGGCAGGTGGCCAAGTGGGCGCGCGCCAATGCGTCGTCGCTGGGCATCACCGAGGTCATCTACCAGCAGAAGATCTGGACCGCGCAGCGCTCCGGCGACGGCTGGCGCGGCATGTCGGACCGTGGGTCGGCGTCGGCCAACCACTACGACCACGTGCACATCAGCGTTCGCTGACTCACTGCTGAGCAATCCCCACCCCCGTGGGGACACGCGCGCCGTCGGCAGCCTAGGCTGGGGGCATGATCACTCCGGTTGACGCCACCACCACCGACGCCTGGGCAGACCTACAGGTCCTCAAGGACGCGCTCGTTCCTGATCTTCGCGGCTGGTTCGCTGCAGACCCGCACCGCGCAGAAGAGTTCACCTTCGACATGGCCGACCTCCGCGTCGACCTCTCCAAGAACCTCATCAACGACGACGTGGTCGCGGCCCTGCTGCGCCTCGCCGAGCAGGTTGGTCTGGCCGAGCGCCGCGACGCCATGTTCAACGGCGAACGCATCAACGTGACCGAGGATCGCTCCGTGCTGCACACCGCGCTGCGCCTCCCGCGCGACCGTGAGCTCGTCGTCGGCGACCGCAACGTCGTCGAGGACGTCCACGAGGTGCTGGACCGCATGTACGCGTTCGCCGACAAGGTTCGCTCCGGCGAATGGGTGGGCGTGACCGGCAAGCGGATCGAGACCGTCGTCAACATCGGCATCGGCGGCTCCGACCTCGGCCCCGTCATGGTCTACGAGGCCCTGCTGCCGTACAAGCAGGACGGCCTTGAGTGCCGCTTCATCTCCAACATCGACCCCAACGACTGCGCCGAGAAGGTCAAGGATCTCGATCCCACCACGACGCTGTTCATCGTCGCCTCCAAGACGTTCACCACGCTGGAGACCCTCACCAACGCCCGCATGGCCCGCACCTGGCTGCTCGACAAGCTGGTGGAAACCGGCGCCATCCAGGACAACGACGAGGCCCGCGGGGAGGCCATCGCCAAGCACTTCGTCGCGGTGTCGACTGCGCTCGACAAGGTGGCCGATTTCGGCATCGACCCGGTCAACGCCTTCGGCTTCTGGGATTGGGTGGGCGGCCGCTACTCGGTGGATTCCGCCGTCGGTCTGCCCGTCGCGATCGCCATCGGGCCGGACAACTTCCGCGATTTCCTGGGCGGCTTCCACGCCGTCGACGAGCACTTCCGCACCGAGGCGCCGGAGAAGAACGTTCCGCTGCTGATGGGCCTGCTCAACGTCTGGTACGTCAACTTCTTCAAGGCCCACAGCCACGCCGTGCTGCCCTACGCGCAGTACCTCCACCGCTTCGCGGCCTACCTGCAGCAGCTGACGATGGAATCCAACGGCAAGTCCGTTCGCTGGGACGGCACGCCCGTCACCTCCGACACTGGCGAGATCTTCTGGGGCGAGCCCGGCACCAACGGCCAGCATGCCTTCTACCAGCTGATCCACCAGGGAACCCGACTGATCCCGGCCGATTTCATCGCCGTCGCCAACCCGGCGCACCCCGTCAAGGACGGCGACACGGACGTCCACGGGCTGTTCCTGGCCAACTTCTTCGCGCAGACCGCCGCGCTCGCCTTCGGCAAGACCGCCGACGAGGTGCGCGCCGAGGGCACCGCTGAGGAGATCGTCCCGGCCCGCGTGTTCGAGGGCAACCGGCCGACGACGTCGATCATGGCGGCCGCGCTGACGCCGTCGGTGGTGGGCCAACTGATCGCGCTGTACGAGCACATCACCTTCGTGCAGGGCATCGTCTGGGGCATCGATTCGTTCGATCAGTGGGGCGTCGAGCTGGGCAAGAAGCTGGCGCTGGAGATCGCTCCCGCGGTGTTCGGCGACGCCGAGGCGCTGGCCAAGCAGGATCCGTCGACGCAGTCGCTGGTGAGCTGGTACCTCGCGAATCGTGACTGATTCTCAGCAGGGGCCGGGCGGCGGGGAGCACCTGCCGTCCGGCCCTTCGCCATCTTCGGGGCCTCCTTCCGGCCCGTCGTCTGGCGGTTCCGGCGGGACTGGGGGCCGCGGCCGGGTGCGACGGGGTCGCGGGCGGCGCCGTCGGCTGTGGTTGACGGTGGCGCTCGCTGTCGCGGTGATCATCGGCGCGTTCTTGGTGCCAGCGATGCATGTCGCGGTGGCTTCGTCGGGGCGGGCGTTCGAGGTCGCGGACGTGCCTGAGCGCGGCGTCGGGATGGTGATGGGGGCCCGCGCGTACCCAAGCGGGCCGTCGCCCTTCCTGGCCGGGCG
>DYZF01000079.1 GCA_020741375.1 Tessaracoccus flavescens | reverse complement strand
CCACCAAGCCCGGGCTGCGGAATCCCTCTTCGCGGGCCGCCACACCATCATCTGCACACCCACGGGATCGGGTAAGAGCCTCGGCTACCTGCTTCCGATCGTCGCCGCCACCACAGAGGGCACGCTCGGGGTGCGCGTCGATTCAACCAGAGCGATACTGACCCAGCATCGGCACACCGCCCTCTACATCTCACCAACCAAGGCTCTGGCGCACGACCAAGCCCGTGCGGCCAAGGCACTCGGCCCGGCGGGATGGTGGGTGAGCGCGCTCGACGGAGATTCGGACGTCTCGGAACGGCGCTTCGCCCGCGACCACGCAAGCTTCGTGCTCACCAACCCGGACATGCTGCACTTCTCGGTGCTCCCGCACCACCAGCGGTGGGCCCACTTCCTCGGCTCGCTGCGCTACATCGTCGTGGACGAGGCCCACCGCTATCAGGGAGTCTTCGGCGCACACGTGGCACAGGTGATCCGCCGGCTCCGACGGCTCGCCGCCCAGTACGGGGCGAACCCGGTTGTGGCGCTGTCGTCGGCCACCGCCCCCAATGCGGCAGATTTCGCGGGGCGGCTGATCGGGGCAGACGAGGTGGAGGTTATCGACGAGGACACCTCGCCGTCGGGTGAGCGCACCGTCGTCCTGTGGCAGCCGTCCGCCAGCCTGCGCGCAGACACCGCGGGGCTTCTGGCTGGGCTCTCGGATCGGGGGTCGCAAACCATCGCTTTCGTGCCGTCGCGCCAAGGCGCGGAACTCGTCTCCCTCGAGGCTCAGGAACTCGCCCGCGAGCCCGCCAAGATCGCCTCCTACCGCGGCGGGTACCTCGCGGGGGATCGCCGTGAGCTGGAGGCAGCCCTACACACAGGCCAGCTGCGTGGGCTTGCCAGCACCAACGCGCTGGAGCTCGGCGTCGACGTCGCCGGCATGGATGCCGTCCTGGTGTCTGGGTACCCGGGCAAGTTGTCGTCGTTCTGGCAACAGGCCGGCCGCGCTGGTCGGCGAGGGCAGGACGCCTTGGTGGTCCTCTTGGCTCGGGAGAACCCTCTCGACGCCTACCTCCTGCAACATCCGGAACTCATCTTCGACGCTCCTGTCGACAACGCGGTTCTGCACCCGGACAACCCGCGCGTGCTGGGCCCACACCTAGCAGCCGCTGCCCAAGAACTCCCCTTATCGGCCGCGGACGAGCGCTGGTTCGGACCCACCATGCCCGCGCTGGCCGCCGCGTTGGCCTCCCAAGGCGTGTTGCGCCAACGGGGTGAGCGTTACTTCTGGACGAGGCCAGACCGCGCCGTCGATTTCATCAACCTCCGCTCGTTGGGCGAGCGCCCCTTCGACATCATCGAGCGAGACAGCGGTCGGGTGATCGGCGAAGTGGACGTGGCGGCGCTGGATCGCACGGCCTACCCCGGCGCGGTCTACCTTCATCAGGGCGAGACTTTCCTGGTGGAGGAACTAGACCGAGAGGGCCACTTGGCGTTCGTGGTGGGCGCCCGGCCCAACTACTACACCCAGGCGCAGGGCGCCTTCGACATCTCCATCGTGTCCACCGTGGATCGTCGCCCGCTCGGGGTCACGGAGCTCTGCCGCGGCGAGGTGCGGCTCGATTCGCAGGTCACCGCCTATCTCCGGCGCGACGAGATCACCCATGAGGTGTGGGACTCGACGCCGCTGGCCATGCCGCGACACACCATGCTCACCCAGGCGGTGTGGATCACGGTTCCCGCGTCGCTCGCCAAGCGTCTCGGCTGGGCCGAGCTGCAGATGGGGGCCGCCGCCCATGCCGCGGAGCACACCGCGATCGGTTTGCTGCCGGCCTTCGCACCCTGCGACCGGTGGGACATCGGCGGGGTCAGCACCGCCTTGCACCCAGACACCGGGCTCGCCACGATCTTCGTCCACGACGGCATGGCTGGCGGCGCGGGCTTCGCCTACCGGGGATACGAGATGGCAGAGCAATGGCTTCGCGCCACGCTGGAGCGCCTCGAGCGCTGCCCGTGCGCCGACGGCTGCCCCGCCTGCGTGGTCTCCCCGAAGTGTGGCAACGCCAATCAAGTGCTGAACAAGGCGGACGCTGCGGAACTCTTGGCTCTGCTGCTCGACGACGCGTGAGGTTCCGTTCTCCACAGCTGATGGTGTTGTCCGTTGGACCTACCCACAGGTTGCGGTACAGGTGAAAAAACCGGGGACGGGTTTGCGAATACGGGGGTGACCGACTGAACGGCAGTCGGCTCGCCGAAAGGATCCACGATGTCCCTCCTTCCCGTTCCCCAGCAGCCCTCCCGCCTGCAGCGCCTGAAGCAACGCGGCCTCACCACGGTCGAGTACGCGCTCGGCCTGCTCGCCGCCGCCACTGTCGCACTCATGCTCCTTAGGGTGTTCAACGACAACCGCTTCTTTGAAACTCTGTTCGAGTGGGTGGTTAACACGTTCACGACGGTGGCCGGAGGCTGATGATGCGCCGCAGGAGTCCGGGCGGTGCGATAACGCGCCGCCCGGGCCCCCGGCCGGCGCGGCCGGAGCGGGGGCTGGTCACCGTTGAGCTGGCCATCGGTCTGATCGCGGCCGCAATGTTGACGGCCATGCTCGTCGGGGTCTCGATGATCGGCGTCACCCAGGCGGCAGTCGATGAGTCGGCCGCCCAACTGGTCAGGCAAGCGGCGCGCGGAGACGACGCCGCATTCGAGCAAGCCATGGATAGGACGCCGCCCAAGGCCGACGTGACAGTACGCCGCGAAGCGGACGGGGTCTCGGCCTCCGTGACCGCCACAGTCAAGATTCCATGGGTTGGCCCGTTCGTAGTGTCCGGCGATGCGTGGGCGGCGTACGAGCCCGGAGTTGCGCCGTGATGGGCCGCGAACGTGGGGCCGCGGGGTCCATGCTCATCGTCGGCATCTCACTGTCGCTGACGTCGGTCCTTCTGGTGGCGGCGGTGCTCATCAACTGGTTCTCACTGGCCCGTGGCGCGGAGCAGGCGGCCGAACTGTCCGCGCTCGCCGCAGCCACCGCGTCTGTGGCGGGCGAGGCGCCCTGTGGCGCCGCTGAGGACGCAGCCCGGCGCAACGGAACAACGCTGGCTTCCTGCGAGGTGAAGGGTGCTGACCGGCACGTCGTGGTGGAGGTGACGGTCGCCGTCGAGCTACGCCCCACCCTCCCCTTCGGACCCACCACACTGCGCCGCGCCGCGACTGCAGGCAGTTACTAGCATGGGCGCATGACGTATCACGCTGCTGATGATCGCTACGACGCGATGCCCTACCGTCGGCTCGGCACCTCCGGGCTGAAGCTCCCAGCCATCTCGCTTGGCCTGTGGCACAACTTCGGCGATGACAAGCCCCTCCAAACCCAGCGAGACGTGTTGCGGCGAGCTTTCGACCGTGGTGTGACCCACTTCGATCTCGCCAACAACTATGGCCCGCCGTACGGCTCCGCCGAGACCAACTTCGGCCACATCATGGCCCAGGATTTCAAGCCCTACCGCAACGAGCTGGTGATCTCGTCGAAGGCCGGCTGGGACATGTGGCCCGGTCCCTACGGATTCGGTGGCTCCCGCAAGTACCTCATCTCGTCGCTCGACGATTCGCTGCAGCGCATGGGCCTCGAGTACGTCGACATCTTCTACCACCACCGCCCAGACCCGGACACCCCGGTGGAGGAGACCATGGCTGCGCTTGACCAGATCGTCCGCTCGGGCAAGGCGCTCTACGTCGGCATCTCGTCGTACTCGGCGGCGCTCACCGCTCAGGCGCAGGAGATCGCCCGCTCTCTCGGCACGCCGCTGGTTATACACCAGCCGTCGTACTCCATGCTCAACCGCTGGGTTGAGGAGGGAGAGCCCAGCCTGTTGCAGGCTTGCCACGACAACGGCATGGGTGTCATCGCCTTCTCGCCTCTGGCCCAAGGCATGCTCACCAACCGCTACCTCGACGGCGTCCCCGCGGATTCGCGCGCGGCGCAAGGCAAGTCGCTGGATCCAGCGATGCTCAAGGGCGAGAACATCGAGCGGGTGCGCGGCCTCAACGCCGTCGCCGAAGCGCGCGGCCAATCGCTGGCGCAGATGGCCATCTCGTGGGTGCTGCGGGATCAGGGCGATGCCTCTGTCACCTCGGCGCTGCTCGGCGCGTCGTCGGTGCGTCAACTCGACGACAACCTCGGCGCCCTCGACAACCTCGAATTCAGCGACGAAGAGATCTCCGCCATCAACCGCCACTGCGGCGTCGAAGGCGTCAACCTGTGGCAGGGCGCCACGGATTCGGTGAAGTAGTTCGGAACCTAGGATGAGGGCATGCCCCTAGACGTGCCTGCCCTCCGCCGAGCCCTCCTAGCCGCCGAGTACACCGCCGACGGTGTGCTCGACCGGCTGGGGGAGGACGGCCAGCGCGGCCTCGGCCGTAATTCGACCGTGCCCGGCGACGTGGCACTGGATGGCGCCACAGACCCGCAGGCCGCGCTGATCCGGCTGTTCATCCTGCAGCAACCCGTCGCGCGCGAGGCCCTCGCGGATGTGCTGAACCTCGACGCCTGGGCCGAGCTGGGATACGTGGTGATCGACGGCGACACCGTCCGTGCCACCATCGATCTGCGGCCCTACGGTTCGGACGACGACGGCGCCACCGGCTGGATCGTCGCGGATCCGACGCCGGGTCTGGATCACGCCATGGAGCCGATCGCGCCCAGCTACGTTCTGGGAGTGTCGCCCGCGTCCACCACCTTGGCGCAGATCGTCATGCGCGACGCCGTCGATTCGGCGCTCGATCTCGGCACCGGTTGCGGCGTGCAATCGCTTCACTTGGCGCAGCACGTCCAACGCATCGTCGGCACGGACGTCAACGACCGCGCTCTGGAACTGGCGGCGCTCACCGCCGAACTCAACGGCGCCGCCGTTGAGCTGCGCAACGGGTCCCTCTACGAGCCGGTCGAGGGGGAACGCTTCGACCTCATCGTCTCGAACCCGCCCTTCGTCATGAGCCCGCCGAGCGACGACGACGCCGTCCTCGCCTATCGCGAGACGCAGTTCGAGTCGGACTCACTCGTCGAGACGCTCGTGCGCGGAGCCGCCGATCACCTCACCAGCGGCGGAAGCCTCCAATTGCTGACCAACTGGGCCATCCTCGACCAGCCATGGGACGAACGCCTCCGCGAGTGGGTCCCCGACGGCTGCGACGCCTGGGTGATCGAGCGAGAGCGGCTCGACCTCTACAGCTACATCGAGATGTGGCTGACCGACGCCGGGCTGGCCGGCACCGACCGGTGGCGTGCCGCGTACGACGAATGGCTGGAGTACTTCGATCGGCTCGGCATTCGCGAGGTGGGCATGGGGTGGATCCTCATCACCCGCGCCGAGCGCGACGAGCCGTCGCTGATCTTCGAATCGTGGCCGCACGCCGTCGAACAGCCGGTGGGGCCGGTCTTTGCCCGTCACGCGGCCGCGATCGACGCCTCGCGGCTGCCTCTGGACGAACTGCTCGACGCGACCCCGCGACTGGTGGCTGTGGATCAGGAGGCCATCGGACGTCCCGGGGCAGAGGATCCCGAGCACGTCGTGTTCCGCCAGCGCCGCGGGCTCTTGCGCGCCATCAAGGCCGACACCGCCGTAGCCGCCACCTTGGGCGCGCTCGACGGCGACCTCACCGTCGGCCAGGTGCTCGCCGCCGTCGCACAGGTGTTGGAGGTGGACGCCGCGGAACTGGCGAGCGCCGTCGTCCCCGAGATCCGGCAGGCGCTTCTCGACCAATTCCTCGAGCTCTAGGTAGTCCAATCTAGATTTCTTCGCCAGATAGGTTGCAATGCTGACTAGATAGGTTTACGATCTAGTCATGAATACAACGACCCCCAGCTGGCCCAGTTCGTGGCTCAAGGGCTTCCTCGAGGTTGCGGTCCTCGCCGTGATCGCCGACGGCGAGACCTACGGCTACGAGATCACCAGCAGACTCGACGCCGCGGGATTCTCCGGCGTCAAGGGCGGCACCCTTTACCCGATCCTCGGTCGGCTCGAAGAGGCCGGCCATGTCGACACCGAGTGGCGCGCCGGAGATTCCGGCCCGGGCCGCAAGTACTACCGCATCACCCCTGACGGCCGTGCGTCGCTGCGCGAGCGCGCCACCACCTGGCGAGGCTTCGCCGACCACCTCACCTCTCTCTTGAAGGATCACTCATGAACGTCAACCAGTACACCGACGACCTCGCCCTCGAGCTGCGCCTTCTCGACGTGCCCGGCGATCGGATCGGCCAGATCTTGGCCGAGGTGGAAGCCCACGTGGCCGACACTGACGAAGACCCGGTCGACGCCTTCGGCGATGCGCGCGAGTACGCCCGCCAGTTCGCAGGCCCCGACGCTCCGCGCGACGTGGACTCCGACAACTTCTTCATCCGCTTCTTCGGTTCCTTCAGGGCCAAGGAATGGCTGATGCTGATCTGCGGCACCGTCGGCACGTTCCTCGGCATCACGTTACTGCTGTCTGGCGTGTTCGCCATGCTCCAGCCTGATCGGCCCGCCATCTTCGGGCTGCCGGTCTGGGCCGCCATCGCCATCGGACTAGCGCTTCTGGCGAGCTGGGGCGTCTGGTTCCTGCGGATCCCCAAGGATCCGATCGTCGATCCACGCAGCGGTAAGCCGGTGGATTGGGACCTCAAGGGGCGCCGTCGCTCCTAGGCCGTTCGGGCCCGGGGAGGCCCGCCGCGCGGCGCCTCCCCGGATAGACACGTTGGTTTCACCGGCTATTGTTCGAGAAGTTTCTTACCGGAGGGCTGATTTTCATGGCATCCAAGCGTCTCGTGATCGTCGAGTCGCCGACGAAGGCAACCAAGATCGCCGGCTACCTCGGCCGCGACTACGTCGTCGAGTCGAGCCGCGGGCATGTGCGTGACCTGCCGACGTCGGCCGCTGAGGTGCCCGCCAAGTACAAGGGTCAATCGTGGGCCCGCACGGGCGTCAACGTCGAAGACAACTTCCAGCCCATCTATGTCGTCTCCCCGGACAAGAAGGCCACGATCCGCGATCTGAAGGCCAAGCTCAAGGACGTCGACGAACTCCTTCTGGCTACCGATGGTGATCGCGAAGGTGAAGCCATCGCGTGGCACCTCATGGAGGAGCTGAAGCCCAAGGTCCCGGTCAAGCGCATGGTGTTCCACGAGATCACCAAGAACGCCATCGATGAGGCCGTGAAGAACCCCCGCGAACTCGACGTCGACCTCGTCGACGCCCAGGAAACCCGCCGCATCCTCGACCGCCTCTACGGCTACGAGGTGTCGCCGGTGCTATGGAAGAAGGTCATGCCGCGGCTGTCGGCCGGCCGCGTGCAGTCGGTGGCCACCCGCCTCGTCGTCGATCGGGAGCGCGAGCGCATCGCCTTCGTCCCCGCCTCCTTCTGGGATCTCGACATCTTCCTCGACGCCGGCCCCGACGCCGATCCGCGCAACTTCCCGGCGCGGCTCTCCACCGTCGGCGGCACCCGCATCGCCACCGGCCGCGACTTCGACGCCGCCGGCGAGCTGACCAGCCAAGCCACGCTCGTTCTTGACGAGGCGGCTGCCAAGGCGCTCGCCGAGGCGCTCAAGGATGCGGCCCTCACCGTCGCCGCGGTTGAGGCGAAGCCGTACACGCGTCGCCCCTACGAGCCCTTCCGTACGACGACGCTGCAGCAGGAAGCCGGCCGCAAGCTGGGCTTCTCTTCGCAGCGCGCCATGTCGGTGGCGCAGGAGCTCTACGAAAAGGGCTTCATCACCTACATGCGGACCGACTCAGTGACGCTCTCGGGCCAGGCGATCGCCGCCGCCCGCAAGCAGGTGGCCGAGATGTTCGGCTCCCAGTTCCTGCCGGACAAGCCTCGCGTCTACGCCTCCAAGGTCAAGAACGCCCAGGAGGCGCACGAGGCCATCCGCCCCGCTGGTGACACCTTCGTTCCGCCGCGCCAGACGGGCCTCTCGGGCGACGCGTTCGCTCTCTATCAGCTGATCTGGCAGCGCACGCTCGCCTCGCAGATGTCGGACGCCAAGGGCGAATCCCTGTCGATCAAGATCGACGCCAAGCACGCGCCCGTCGGCGACGGCGTCACCACCTCCGGGCTGGTGGCTTCCGGCCGCACCATCACGTTCCCCGGCTTCCTCAAGGCCTATGTGCAGGGCGTCGACGACGATTCGGCCTCCGACGACGCACAGTCGCGCCTGCCCATCCTGAGCAAGGGCCAGGAACTCGCCGTCGCCACCGTCGAGGCGGCCGGCCACGAGACCCGCCCGCCGGCCCGCTACACGGAGCCGTCGCTGGTGGCCAAGCTCGAGGAACTGGAGATCGGCCGCCCCTCCACGTACGCGTCGATCATCCGCACGATCACGGCGCGCGATTACGTGTTCAAGAAGGGCTCCGCGCTGATCCCGACGTGGCTCGCGTTCGCTGTGACCCGCCTGCTGGAGCAGCACTTCTCGGAGCTGGTGGACTACGCCTTCACCGCGCAACTGGAGGATCAGCTCGACGAGATCGCCGCCGGTAAAGCCAAGCGGATCGCCGTCCTCGAAGATTTCTACCGCGGCGGCGAAGACGCCCACCGCGGCCTCGCGGAGCTGGTCACCGAGCTGGGCGAGATCGACGCCCGGGCGCTGTCCACGTTCCCGCTCAAGGATTCCGGCATCGACGTGCGCGTCGGCCGCTACGGCACCTACGTGGAGGCCTCCGACGGTCGCCGCGCGAACGTTCCGGAAGACATGGCCCCCGATGCGCTCACCGTTGAGGTGGCCGAAGAGCTGCTCAGCAAGCCCCTCGATGAGGAGCGCGAGCTCGGCGTCGACGAGGCCTCCGGCAACATGATCGTCGCCAAGAACGGCCGCTACGGCCCGTACGTCACCGAGGTGCTGCCCGAGGACGCGCCCAAGTCGGCGAAGGCGCGCACGGGCTCGCTGTTCAAGTCGATGTCGCTGGACTCGGTGGATCTCGAGACGGCACTCAAGCTGATGAGCTTGCCGCGCATCGTCGGTCAGGATCCTGACGGCACCGACATCACTGCGCAGAACGGCCGCTACGGCCCGTACCTGAAGCGCGGCACGGATTCCCGCTCGTTGACCTCCGAGGATCAGATCTTCGACATCACGCTCGAGGAGGCGCTGGAGATCTACGCGCAGCCGAAGACTCGGGGCCGCGCAGCCGCGGCGGCGCCGCTCGCCGAGTACGGCCCGGACCCGGTCTCGGGCAAGCCGGTGGTGCTCAAGTCCGGCCGCTTCGGCCCCTACGTCACCGACGGCGAGACGAACGCCACGCTGCGCCGCGACGACGATCCCGCGACCGTGATGCCCGCCCGAGCGTTTGAGCTGATCGCCGAGAAGCGGGCCAAGGGCCCGGCCAAGAAGCCCACTACCCGGGCGAAGAAGACGAGCTAGCCGGTCATCGTCGCCGGAGACCCGGCGC
>DYZF01000078.1 GCA_020741375.1 Tessaracoccus flavescens | reverse complement strand
ATGTGGCCCGACTGGTCCTCGCCGAGCAGGTTGCCGGCGCCGCGGAGTTCGAGGTCGCGCATGGCGATCGCCATGCCGGCACCGAGATCGGTGTTGGCCGCCATCGTCGCCAGACGCTCGTGCGAGGCCTCGGTGAGCGGCTTGTCCGGCGGGTACAGGAAGTAGGCGTAGCCGCGCTCGCGGGAACGCCCGACGCGGCCACGGAGCTGGTGCAGCTGCGAGAGGCCCAGCATGTCCGCCCTGTCGATGATGAGGGTGTTGGCGGTCTGGATGTTGAGGCCCGCCTCGACGATGGTGGTGCACACCAACACGTCGGCGCGACGCTCCCAGAAATCGAGCATCACCTGCTCCAAGCGCTTCTCACTCATCTGGCCGTGCGCCGTCTCGATGCGGGCCTCCGGCACCAGTTCACGCAGCTGCGCGGCGGTTTTCTCGATGGTGCCGACGCGGTTATGCACGAAGAACACCTGCCCTTCGCGCGCCAGCTCGCGGCGGATGGCGGCCTTCACCTGGGCGTTGTCGTAGGGCCCGGCGAAGGTGAGCACCGGGTGCCGCTCCTCCGGCGGTGTGGCGATGACGCTCATCTCGCGGATGCCGGTGATGGCGATCTCGAGCGTGCGCGGGATCGGGGTGGCGGACATGGACAACACGTCCACGTTGACCCGCATCGACTTGAGCCGCTCCTTGTGCTCGACGCCGAAGCGCTGCTCCTCGTCGATGATGACCAGCCCGAGATCCTTGAAGTCGATCTCCTTGCTGAGCAGGCGATGGGTGCCGATGACGACGTCCACCTTGCCGGTGGCGATGCCGTCGATGACCTTCTTCGACTCCGCGTCGGTCTGGAACCGCGACAGCTGCGCCAGGTGCACGGGGAACCCGGCGAAGCGGGAGGCGAACGTTTGGTAGTGCTGGGTGACGAGCAGCGTCGTCGGCACGAGCACCGCCACCTGCTTGCCATCCTGCACCGCCTTGAACGCGGCGCGCACAGCGATCTCTGTCTTGCCGTAGCCGACGTCGCCGCAGATCAGGCGGTCCATGGGGACAAGATTCTCCATGTCCTGCTTGACCTCGGTGATCGCGGCCAGCTGGTCCGGAGTCTCGACGAAGCTGAAGGCGTCTTCGAGTTCGCGCTGCCAGACGGTGTCTGGGCCAAATTGGTGCCCCTTGGTCGCCTGACGGGCCGCGTAGAGCTTGATCAGCTCCGCCGAGATCTCGCGGACGGCCTTGCGGGCCTTGGCCTTGCGCTTGGTCCAGTCGCCGCCGCCCATCTTGTCGAGCGTCGGCGATTCGGAGCCGACGTAGCGGCTCAGCTGATCGAGCTGGTCCATGGGGACGAAGAGCTTGTCGCCGGGGTGGCCGCGCTTGCTGGGCGCGTATTCGATGACGAGGTAATCGCGGCTGGCGCCGTGGACGGTGCGCTGGGTCATCTCGACGAAGCGGCCCACGCCGTGTTGTTCGTGGACCACCGGGTCGCCGGCCTTGAGTTCCAGCGGCTGGATGGTGGCCCGACGGCGGGCCGGCAGCTTGCGCTCGGCGCGGTCGACGGTGGTCTGGCCGGTGAGCTCGGCGGCCGTGATCACCTCAACCTTGGCGTCGTCCGCGCGCCAGCCCTGGCGCTGCGTCGTCAGGACGACGGAGACGGTGCCGGGCGCGGGTGGATCGCTGAGGTCGTCGAGGGCACCCGAGATGCCCGCCTCCTGCAGCACCTCCACCATGCGCTGCGCCAAGCCCTTGCCTTCGACGGCGAGGATGATGCGCCACCCCTCGGCCAGGCGCTCGGAGATGTGCGCGGTGGCTGCGTCGGTGTCGCCGCGGAACGATTCGGGGGTGGTGACCTTCACGGTGCGGGAGTGGACCGAGTCGGCGTCGAACTCCACCTCCTCGCCGGCCGCGAAGGGCGAGAGCGACCACCAGCGATGGCCGGCAGAGAGCGCGTGCTGGCGGACGTCGGCCAGCGCCCAATAGGCGGAGGCGCCGAGATCGACGGGCGACTGTCCGCCGCCCGCGGCAGCGGCCCAGCTGGCTTCGAGGAACTCCTGGCTGGTCTGCACAAGTTCTGCGGCGCGGGCCCGGATGAGTTCTGGTGAGGCGGCCAAGACGAGCGAGCCCTTCGGCAGCACATCGACCAGCAGCTCCAGCCCGTCGACGAGCACCGGGATGAGGGCCTCCATGCCTTCGACGGCGTGCCCCTCGGAGACGCGCGTCAGCATGTCGCTCAGCTCGGGATGCTGTTCGGCCAGGCGCTTCGCACGGGCGCGGACGGGCGTCGTCAGGAGGAGTTCACGGCAGGGCGGGGCGATGATGTCGGTGACTGTTTCACCGGTGGAGCGCTGGTCCGCGACCGTGAAGTAGCGGATCTCGTCCACCTCGTCACCGAAGAAGTCGATGCGCACCGGATGCTCCGCCGTCGGCGGGAAGACGTCGACGATGCCGCCGCGGACGGCGAACTCGCCGCGGCGCTCCACCAAGTCCACCCGGTTGTAGGCGGCGCCTGAAAGGTCCGCGAGCAGGGCGCTCAGCTCGTACTGCTCCCCCACCGCGATCCGGACCGG
>DYZF01000077.1 GCA_020741375.1 Tessaracoccus flavescens | reverse complement strand
CTGGCCGCCCTGAGTCATGTTGAGGAAGATGCCGAAGATGTAGATCGGCAGCAGCGGCAGGATCACCTTCTGGATGACGAGGCTGATCACTTCGCGGAACTCGTGGAAGCCAGTGCGCAACACGGTGCCGGGAACCACCGACAGGGCGATGCCCATGACGAACGCCAACACCAGTGCTGACGTGACGCCGAACAGCGGCGGTATCGGCAGCGTGAAGAACGGCGCCAGCAGCGCTTCGTCGGGGTTCGTCAGGCTGCTTGCGCCGTCGGCGGGCAGCACTCGCGGGAGGACCAGCATGGAGGCGCCGTAGCCGAGCAAGCCGGCGCTGATAGTCGAGGTGTACGCAATGGCCGCGGTGACGGCGAGCCACTTGCCCGCGCCGCGACCGAGGTCGCCGATGGCGGGTGCGATGAGACCCAAGATGATCAGGGGGATGGCGAAGCCGAGGAACTGGCTGAAGAACGCGTTGAACGTGACGAAGACGCGCGTGAGCCACTCGGGGAACACCAGCCCGAGAAGAATGCCCAGGATGATCGCAACCACGATCTGGGGCAGGAGGCCGAAGGTGAATTTCTTCTTCGGCGCAGTTTGTTCTGTCATGTGCGGAACGTTAGTGGACAGCACTAGTCAGATAAGGCAATCCTCACTGGTGTGGAATACCCCACAGGGTATAAGATTTCTCCACCATCTAGCTGGAGGTCTCAATGAGGAGACTCATCATTCTGGGCGGCGGCACCGCAGGCACGTTGGTGGCCAACAAACTGCGCCGCGCCTACCCGCAATCAGAGCTTCATCTCACGCTGATCGACGTCGACGACGCCCATCATTACCAGCCTGGCTATCTGTTCCTCCCCTTCGGGCAGTTGACCAGTGAGCAGGTGGTGAAGCCCAGGAGATCATTCATCCCCGACGGCGTCACCGTCGAGCTGGGTGGCGCCGAGCGCATCGATTCCGCGGCCAAGCAGGTTCACCTGAACGACGGCCGGGCGCTCCCCTACGACACCCTCATCATCGCGACCGGTGTGCAGCCCCGCCCCGAGGCGACCGACGGCGGCGACGGCCCCGAAGTGGGCCGCAGCGTGCACCACTTCTACACGCTGGAGGGCGCCGAATCGCTGACGAAGGCCATCGAGGGTTTCGACGGCGGTCGCCTCGTGATCCACATCACCGACATGCCCATCAAGTGCCCCGTCGCACCGCTGGAGTTCACCTTCCTGGCCGACTCGTACTTCCGCGACAAGCGCATGCGCCGCAAGGTGGACATCACCTACGTCACCCCGCTCGACGGCGCGTTCACCAAGCCGGTCGCCTCACGCGAGTTGGCCGACGCCTTGAGCAGCCGCAAGATCGCGCTCGAGACCGATTTCGCCATCGAGCGCATCGACAACGACGCCAAGGAGATCGTCAGCTACGACGACCGGCACATCCCGTTCGACCTGCTGGTCACCGTCCCCCTCAACATGGGAGCCGACATCATCGCCCGCTCGGGCCTCGGCGACGACCTCAACCTCGTCCCGTGTGATCAGGGAACCATGCAGTCGTTGGCAGACCCGGACATCTTCGTCCTCGGCGACGCCGGCACGCTGCAGACGTCGAAGGCCGGCTCGGTGGCGCATTTCGCCGTCGACATCTTCATGGAGAACTTCCCGTCCTACCTCGCCGGCAAGCCCCTCCCCCACAAGTTCGACGGCCACGCCAACTGCTTCATCGAATCGGGCGGCGGCAAGGGCATGCTGCTGGACTTCAACTACAAGACCCAGCCCTACACCGGCACCTTCCCGCTGCCCGTGGTGGGCCCCATGAGCCTGCTCAAGGAGACCCGCCTCAACCACTGGGCGAAGCTCGCGTTCCGCTGGGTGTACTGGAACATGCTGATCGTCGGCCGGCCGCTGCCGTTCACCACCAACATGTCGCTGGTGGGCAAGAACGTGGAGGCCGATGCGCCGTCGAGCCCGCCGCACTCGGGACGCCCGACGGCGAAGCCCGGCGCCCGCCGCACCAAGAAGAAGATCAAGGGCCCCGTCGACCTGCTGGTTGACGTGCTCACCACCCGCCCCAAGCGACGCTGACAAGGAGTAACGCAGTGCCCATCACGATGATCGGTGATCGCCCGATCGAAGTTAACGACGAGGGATTCCTCACCAAACCAGACCAGTGGGACGAGCAACTCGGCGAGACGCTGGCAGGCCTGATCGACATGGAACTGACCGACGAGCACAAGCAGGTGCTCTCGTTCCTGCGCCACGACTTCTCCGAACGCAAGGAAACCGCCACGCTGCGCCGCGTGGCCAACGTCGGCGGCTTCGACATGAAGGAGCTGTTCCGGCTGTTCCCCGGGAAGCCCGCCAAGAAGATGTCCTGGCTCGCTGGGCTGCCCAAGCCCAAGGGCTGCGTGTAAGGAGACGACGATGAGCCAAGAAATCCTGCCCCACCCGATCATTCCCGATTTCGGTGACAAGCCGAAGGCTGCGGCCAAGCCTGCCGGTGGGTCCGCCGTCGACGGCGACGCCGCGGGTGCGCCGTCGGGTGCCGTCTACCAAGAGGCCCGTCCTCGCAAGATCTGCTTCATCGCGTCGAAGGGCAACCTCGACATGGCCTACCCGGCGCTGATCATGGCCAACGCCGCGCTGGGCGAGGGCATCGAGACGCACATCTTCTTCACGTTCTGGGGCTTCGATCTGGTCACCGAACGCACGATGGACAACCTGAAGTTCACCATGGTGGGCAACACCGCGATGCACCTGCCGTTGGCGCCGTCGATGCCGCTGTGGTCCGGCTTGGGCACGCTGCCCGGCATGACCACGGTGGCCACGAAGATGATGCGCAAGCAGCTGGACGATCTGGAGATCCCGGGCGTGCGGGAGATGCTCGACATCATCGTCGCCAGCGGCGGCAACCTGTGGGGCTGCAAGCTGACGTTCGACATGAACGGCCTCCACCCCGACGACCTGTACGACGGCGTCAAGGACGTGATCAGCGCCACCGACTTCATTGAGTTGTCCGACGGCGCGCAGGTGATCTTCGTCTAGCCGCTCAGCCCGCCCAGCGGGAGAGGATGTCCTCGAGGCGGCCGTGCACCCGCACGGTCGCCAGGTCGTCGCCGCGGGTGGGGCCGTCGCCGGCGATGACGATGTCGCGGCCATCCTTGGCGGCGCGCCGGACGAAGCGCAGGCCGCTCATGACGGTGAGGCTGGAGCCCAGCACCAGCAGCGCGGACGATTCCTCCAGGAGGGTGAACGCGCGACCCACGATCTCCGGGTGCGCGTTCTCACCGAAGAAGACGACGTCTGGTTTCAGGATGCCGCCGCACACCGCGCAGTCGGGGTAGCGGAACTCCTCGGTGCGGTCCACCTCGGCGTCGCCGTCGGGAGCCGTCATGGATTCCTGGGAGAGCTCCTCCAAACGACCGGCGAAATCCGGGTTCATCTCCAGCAGGGTCTCTTGGAGCGCGGAGCGTTCGGTCACGTCGCCGCAGGTGAGGCAGAGGACGCGCGACAGGTTGCCGTGCAGATCCAGAACCGGTGACGATCCGGCTTCCTGGTGGAGGCCGTCGACGTTCTGGGTGACAACGCCGCTCAGCGGGGTCCGCTCCCCCAGCGCCACCAGGGCGTGGTGCGCAGTGTTGGGGCGGGCGGCGTCGAACCAGCGCCAGCCGACGGTGGAGCGCGCCCAGTAGCGGCGTCGGCTGAGGTCTGAGCCGGTGAACTCCTGATAGGTCATCGGGGAGCGCGGGACGGCGTCGGCGCCGCGGTAATCGGGCAGGCCCGAACCGGTGGACATCCCGGCGCCGGTGAGCACCATGGTGGAGCGGCCGTCGATCAACGTGAACGCTTCGTCGAGCACCCACGACGGCGACACCAGACCGTAGCCGTCGGCGCTGATCGGCCCGTGACGAGGGGTGATGGTGCGCCCCGAGAGTTTGCCCGAATAGTCGGCGGTGCGGAACCATCCGCCGACATCTGGCACGGGCTTGTCAGTCACACATCCAGCGTAGGCGTTGTTTCGCTCTACAATCGCCGATGGAACCACACCTGAAAGGCCCCACTATGGCTGGCGGACTCGCTGCACTTCTTGACGACATCGCCGCGATCGCGCGCGCAGCGGCGGCTTCGGTCGACGATGTGGCCGCTATGGCCGGCAAGGCCTCCACGAAGGCGGTCGGCGTCATCGTCGACGACGCAGCGGTCACTCCGCGCTACGTGGAGGGCTTCACCCCAGACCGTGAACTTCCCGTCATCTGGAAGATCGCCCGCGGCTCGATCCTCAACAAGGCGATCATCATCGTTGCAATCTTGGTGCTGAGCTGGCTCGCGCCGTGGGTGCTGACGCCGCTGCTCATGGTGGGCGGCCTGTACCTGGTGTACGAAGGCGCCGAGAAGGTGTGGGAGATCATCAGCGGCCACAGCAAGACCAAGGATGCCCCCGTCCGGATGAAGGGCGGGGATCACGAGAAGAAGATGGTCTCCGGCGCAATCCGCACCGATTTCATCCTCTCCGGCGAAATCATGGTCATCTCCAACAATGAGCTCGCCAAGGACGTGTCCATCTGGATGCGCGGCGCCACCCTCGTCGTCGTCGCCTTGGCCATCACCGCGCTGGTGTACGGCGTGGTCGCGTTGATCGTGAAGATGGACGACGTCGGCCTCAAGCTGGCCACCAACGAGAAGACGAGGGGCTTGGGCGAGGGCCTGGTCAAGGCCATGCCGATCGTCCTGAAGGTGCTCTCCTCCGTCGGTATCGCCGCGATGCTCTGGGTGGGCGGACACATCCTGCTCGTCGGCATGCATGAGCTGGGCTTCCACCCGATCTACAACTTCGTCCACGGCCTTGAGGAGCAGGTGGGCGGCGGCTTTATCGGCTGGCTGATCAACACCTTCTTCTCCGCGATCCTCGGCCTCATTATCGGCGCCGTCGTGGTGCTGATCATGCACTTCCTGCCCTTCGGGAAGAAGCACGGCGCCGACGCCCATCACGACGGTAAGCCCACGCAGGCCGACACCGTCGAGGCCATCAAGCAGGGGGTCGCGAAGAAGCACCTGCCGAGCACCCCTTCTGCGTAATCTGTGAAGCGTGACTGAGCGCTACGAGCTGAACTACGACTGGCACCTCCTCGGCCCTGCGCTCTGGACTGAGGAGTCCACGGTCACGCTTCAGGTGGACCTGCACTCCTTCGACGGCGTCGCTCCCGTGTGGGATGCGGTGCACGGATGGCGCGGGGCCTGGAGCACGTATCCGACTACGCGGATGTGGTGCGGGAGATGGCTGTCGCGGCCGACTCAGCGTTCGGCCGCTAGATACTCGCTGAGCACACGGGAGCATTCCGCGACCCCGTCGATCCAGAGCCGGCCGGCGTCCTCGTCGGCAGGGTCTGAGACGAGCTTGATCAGGTTCACCGGGATGTCGTAGCGACGCGCCACCCACGCCACCGCGTAGCCCTCCACGTCGACGAGGTCTGCTGCTTCGGCCAGCCGGGCGCGCACAGC
>DYZF01000076.1 GCA_020741375.1 Tessaracoccus flavescens | reverse complement strand
CCGGCGGCAAGTACGCGGGCCAGGTTGACCAGGCTCAGGACTTCGCCAACGAACACCTCGACAAGGTGACGGGTGAGGACATCGCCCCCACCGGGGATGACACCCCCGCACCCAACATGCAGTGAGATAAGTCGCTAAGCCGCCGACGGCGCGTCCCGCGAGGGGCGCGCCGTCGGTCGTTTTCAGGCGGGTTCGGTCAGGAGCAACCGCTCGCTGGGGGCAACGGCGCCGGCTTCCCGACGGCGGGCATGCCGATCCCGACCCCCGTCGGAGCTGCAACCTTGCCCTGCGCGGCCTCCCACGCGTCTCCCCCACGGGTGCGGCGGAGATCACGGGGCAGTTCGTCCGAATTCAGGTGGTGCGGTGCGGCATGCGTGATCCGCACCGTCGCGACGTCGCCCGGACGTGGTCGCAGTTCGGGATCGGCCGGGACAGCGACGTGGACCAGCCGGTTGTCGCGGGCGCGGCCGCTCATACGCAGCGTCTCCGAGTCCTTACGCCCCTCGCCGATGGCGAACATCACTTCGACGTCCTGCCCCGTGAAGCGCTTGTTCTCCTCCCACGCGATCTCGTTGACCAAGGACACCAGACGCTCGTAGCGTTCCTGCGTGACCTCCTTGGGCACCTGGTTCGGCATCGTCGCCGCCGGGGTGCCCGGGCGAATCGAGTACTGGAAGGTGAACGCGGCGGAGAACCGGGCGCGGCGCACGACGTCCATCGTGGCGAGGAAATCTTCCTCAGTCTCTCCGGGGAAGCCGACGATGATGTCGGTGGTGATGGCAGCCTCAGGCATCGCCTCGCGCACGCGGTCCAAGATCCCCAGGAACCGCTCGGAGCGGTACGAGCGACGCATCGCCTTCAGAATCTGATCGCTGCCGGACTGCAGCGGCATGTGCAGCTGCGGCATGACGTTGTGGGTCTCGGCCATCGCGGCGATGACGTCGTCGGTGAAGTCCTTCGGGTGCGGAGACGTGAACCGCACCCGCTCCAGCCCGTCGATCTCACCGCAGGCGCGCAGCAACTTGGCGAACGCCTGGCGGTCTCCGAACTCCACCCCGTAGGCATTGACGTTCTGACCCAACAGCGTGATCTCCTGCACGCCCTGCGACACCAGCATCTCGATCTCCGCGAGGATGTCGCCCGGCCGGCGGTCTGCCTCCTTACCGCGGAGTGCGGGCACGATGCAGAAGGTGCAGGTGTTGTTGCAGCCGACGCTGATGGACACCCACGCCGAGTACGGCGATTCTCGTCGGCTGGGCAGGTTGCTGGGGAAAGTCTCCAGCGCCTCCTTGATCTCCACCTGAGCCTCGCGCTCAACGCGGGCGCGCTCCAGTAGCCTGGGCAGCGCTCCAACGTTGTGGGTGCCGAAGACGACGTCCACCCACGGTGCCTTCTTCACGATGAGATCGCGATCCTTCTGGGCCATGCAGCCGCCGACTGCGATCTGCAGCCCGGGATGGTGCCGCTTGATCTCGGCCATGTGGCCGAGGTTGCCGTAGAGGCGGTTGTCGGCGTTCTCCCGGACGGCGCAGGTGTTGAACACGACGACGTCGGCGCCGGCACCGATCGCCTCGCTGGGCTCCGCCACGCGGGCCATGCCAGCCTCCTCTAGGAGGCCGCTGATGCGTTCAGAATCGTGGACGTTCATCTGGCACCCGTAGGTGATGACGTGATAGGTGCGGGGCTCGGTCATGGTGCACCCATGGTAGTGGCTACGCTTTGACCCATGAGCATCCTCCCTACCGGGCAGCAGTTCGCCATCGCATCAGGCCGCTACGCGGCGGTCGTCACGGAGGTGGGCGCCACACTGCGCAGCCTCACCGTCGACGGCGACGAAATCCTTTGGACGTTCCCCGAGGACGGCACGCCCCAGGGCTGTGCCGGTGAGCAGTTGGCGCCGTGGCCCAACCGGATTCGCGACGGGCGCTACACCTTCGACGGCGAGGAGTTCCAGCTCAACATCTCCGAGGTCCCCCGCAACACCGCACTCCACGGGTTGCTGGGCGGGCTGCCGTTCACGGCGGTTCGGCACACAGACGATGAGGTGGTGCTGCGCGCAGTCATCTACCCCCAGAAGGGGTGGGCGGGGACGGTCGAGTTCACCGTCGGCCACCGGGTCTCCGACGAGGGGCTGACCGTGACGGTGGAGGCCACCAACATCGGGCAGGTGCGTGCCCCGTACGGTTACGGAGCGCACCCCTACGTGGCCGCGGAACTCGGCGACGCCATCCTCACCACTCCCTTCGCTGAGGAACTGGTGGTGGACGCGGAGCGACTCCTCCCCACCGGCTTGGGGGCCGTCACCGCAGAGCATGACTTCCGGCGGCCTCGCCCGATGGGCGACGCCGAGTTCGATTCCGCGTTCACCGGCGTCGAGGACCAGTGGCTCGTGTCGGTGGAGGCGAACGACCGCGTGGTCGAGTTCTGGGCGGACGAGACGATGGGGTGGGGCCAGATCTACACCAACCCCGAGCGCACTGCGATTGCCATCGAGCCCATGACGTGTGGGCCGGACGCCTTCAACGAAGGACCGACGCATGACGGGGTCATCGTGCTGGAGCCCGGTCATTCCACCGTCTCCCAGTGGGGAATTCGGGTTCGCTGATCAGTGCGCCGTCTCGGTGGCGCGGGATTCTCGCACCACCGTAATCCGGATCTGTCCCGGGTAGCTGAGGTTCTTCTCCACCTCCGCGGCGATGTCGCGGGCCAGCACATGGGCGCCCGAGTCGTCGACGACCTCCGGGGCAACCATGACGCGCACCTCACGTCCGGCCTGCATCGCGTAGGCCCGCACCACGCCCTGGTGGGAGGTGGCGATGTGTTCGAGGTTCTCCATGCGCTCCACGTACGCCTCCAGCGACTCGCGGCGGGCGCCCGGGCGGGAGCCGGAGATGGCGTCTGCGGCCTGCACGAGCACCGCCTCCACCGTGTGCGGCTCCACCTCGTTGTGATGGGCCTCGACGGCGTGCACGATGTCTGGGTGCTCCCCGTGCTTGCGCAGCAGTTCGGCACCGATGAGCGCGTGCGGCCCCTCGATCTCGTGGGTAAGCGCCTTGCCGATGTCGTGGAGGAAGGCAGCACGCTTACACGTGGCCACGTCGAGCCCGAGCTCGGCAGCCATGACGCCGGCCAGGTGAGCGCACTCCACCAGGTGACGCAGCACGTTCTGCCCGTAGGAGGTTCTGTACGCCAGTGCGCCAACGGTGGGGATCAGATCGGGGTGAAGATCGACGATGCCCACCTCGGTCAGCGCGTCCTCCGCGGCCCGTTCGATCCGTTCGTGGATGCGACGCTCGCTGCGCTCGTGCACCTCTTCGATGCGGGCCGGGTGGATCCGCCCGTCGGCCACGAGGTCTGACAAGGTGAGCCGCGCGATCTCGCGTCGAACCGGATCGAAGGAGCTGAGCAGCACGGATTCCGGGGTGTCGTCGATCAGGACGTTGACGCCGGTGATCTGTTCGAAGGCGCGGATGTTGCGTCCTTCGCGGCCGATGATGCGGCCCTTCATGTCGTCACTGGGCAGATCAACGCTGGAGACCACCGATTCGTTGGTCTGCTCGGAGGCCACCCGCTGGATCGCCGTGACGACGATCTTCCGCGCCAGGCGGTCGGCTTCGCGCTTCGCGGTCGCCTCGATGTCGCGGGCCAGTGACGTGGCGGTCAGCTTGGCTTGGCGCTCGGCCTCCGCCACGACCTCCGCCTTGGCCTCTTCGAGGGACAGGCCGGCGAGGCGTTCCAACTCGGAAGCGATGTGCTCCTGCTCGGCGGTCAGCTCGTCGCGCTGGGCCCGGAGTTGGGCACGCTGCGCCTCCATGTTCTGGGCACGGGCGGCCAGCCCTTCTGCGTCCGCGGCGACGCGATCCTCGCGCTCGTGGAGGCGGGATTCACGGCGTTCCTGCGCGGCCCTGGCCTCGCGCAACTCGGCGCGCTGGTTGGCCAGTGACGCCTCCATCTCTTGACGGCGACGTTCGATGTCTTCCAAGGATTCCTTGGCGCGCTCCTGCGCTTGGGCGAGCATCCGCTCGGCATCCTCTCGCAGCGAGTTGGCAGCAACCTGCGCGCTTTGACGGATGTTGGCGACGTCGTCGCGGGAGCGCCGTTCCCACGAGGCAAGTTGATCGCGAGATTGGGCGGCGGAGCGGCGGAGGAGCCACAACAGGGCCAGCACACCAATCAACAGCAAGCCTGCAATGATCCAACCGAGCTCAGGCACGGCGCCTCCAATCCATATCGCGGGGTCGCGACCACGCAGGAACGGAGAAACGAATCATCGGGCGTGATCGCCGGATGCACATCGATGGCGACATAGCCATCAGAGTTTTCAAAGCTCAGCGCAGATGCGCCGAGTAAGGAGTCGTCAACAAAGTCATGCGGGGTCTGAGACCTTGGCTCCGAGCCTATTGCTGCGCTGTGGAAAACTCAACACACGTCGTCGGATTGCGCATCTGCGCTCTCGCCCAACACTTGCCGGACTACGCCCGACACGACACCGCCGGAGAATCCGCGGCGGGCCAGAACGCCGGCCAATCGGCGGCGCGCCACCATCGGCTCCACGCCCCCGAGCGACCGCAGCTTCTTCCTAGCGACGGCGAGTGCTGCCTCCCGCTCAGACTCCGGATCGATCTCGGCCAGCGCAGCTTCGGCGGTCTCTTTGTCGATCCCCTTCTGCTGCAACTCCTGCCGGATGCGGTAGCGCCCCCGTTGAGAGAATTCCGCGCGCGACGTGGTGAGCGCAGCGGCGAACTGCGCGTCGTCGATCAGCCCCACCTCGGTGAAGCGCTCCACCAGTTCGTCGGCGATATCTGGCGGCACGTTCTTCTTGGCCATCGCGGTGCGTAGCTCATGTTCTGACCGTGCCCGCACGGCCAGTAGATCGAGTGCGATCTTGCGGGCCACCTCCATGTTGGTGGCCCGCTCCCCGCTCAGATCAGAAGTCAACTTCGCCCGTCACCGGATCCACGCCCTCCGGCACGGATTCCTTGTCGACGCCGAGGTGGAGGCGGATCCGACGCTCGATCTCGTCAGCCACATCCGGGTTGTTCTTCAAGAAGGTGCGGGCGTTCTCCTTGCCCTGACCCAGCTGATCGGCCTCATAGGTGAACCAGGCACCCGCCTTGCGGATGATGCCGGCATCCACGCCCATGTCGATCAGGCTGCCCTCGCGGGAGATCCCCTCGCCGTAGATGATGTCGAACTCGGCCTGCTTGAAGGGCGGGGCCACCTTGTTC
>DYZF01000075.1 GCA_020741375.1 Tessaracoccus flavescens | reverse complement strand
CCGCGCGACGGCGGCTTCAAGTACAACCCGCCCACGGGCGGGCCGGCGGACTCGGACGCCACCAAGATCATCGCCGCTCGCGCCAACGAACTCATGGCTGATCCCGCGGCCATCAAGCGCACCCCGTACGACCAGATCGCGAGCGAGATCCACCGCTACGACTACCGCACTCCGTACTGCGATGAACTGTCCCTCGTGCTCAACCTCGACGCCATCCGCGGCGCCGGGCTCACGATCGGCGCCGACCCCATGGGCGGGGCCGCCGTCCAGTACTGGGAGTACCTGGCTGAACTGGGCCTGGGCCTCGAGGTGGTCAACCCGGCGGTGGATCCCACGTGGCGCTTCATGACGCTCGACACCGACGGCAAGATCCGGATGGACTGCTCCTCGCCCAACGCCATGGCATCGCTGGTCAACAACCGCGACAAGTACTCCATCTCCACCGGCAACGACGCCGACGCCGACCGCCACGGCATCGTGACGCCCGACGCTGGGCTGATGAACCCCAACGCCTACCTGGCCGTGGCCATCAACTACCTGTTCGCCAACCGTCCGGGTTGGGCCGCCGACGCGGGCGTCGGGAAGACGCTGGTCTCCTCGTCGATCATCGACAAGGTGGCGGCCAAGCTCGGTCGTCGTCTGGTGGAGGTGCCGGTCGGCTTCAAGTGGTTCGTGCCCGGCCTGATGGACGGTTCCATCGGCTTCGGCGGCGAAGAGTCCGCCGGCGCGTCCTTCCTGACGCTCGACGGCAAGACGTGGACCACGGACAAGGACGGCATCCTGCTCACGCTGCTGGCCTCCGAGATCCTCGCCGTCACCGGCAAGACCCCCAGCCAGCACTACGCGGACCTCGAAGCCGAGTTCGGCACCTCTTACTACGCCCGCGTGGACGCCGACGCGAACCGCGAGCAGAAGGCCCGCCTGTCGCAACTGGGCGCAGACGACGTGACGGTCACCGAGCTGGCCGGCGAGCCGATCACCGCCGTCCTCTCGCACGCCCCGGGCAACGACGCGGCCATCGGTGGCATCAAGGTGACCACGGAGAACGCGTGGTTCGCAGCTCGCCCGTCGGGCACCGAGGACAAGTACAAGATCTACGCCGAGTCGCTGAAGGACGGCCAGCATCTGGCTGAGGTGCAGGCGGCCGCCAAGGATCTGGTCAACGCGGCGCTGAACGCCTAGACGCCGTCGAGCTCGTTCGGGCTTTCGGCAGACTTCGGAGTCACTTTCCAAGTCTGCCGAAGGCCGGCGCGCTGGATCACGCGCTGGATGGTGAGGTCGCGCTGCTGCGGGTCACCGACGTAGGTGATGTCCCGCAGGCCCTGATCCTGCGCTGCGGTCTCGAACACGAAGTGGCCGTAGCCACACAGCTGCCCGACGATGGACTGCTTCATCGAAATATCCAGAATGCGGCTCATCGGCATGGTGGCCAGCGACTGGTTGAACACGCCATGCACGCGGAACACGCGCATGTTGGTGATGACGAAGCGATCCATGAACTGCACGTGGATCTTCCAGACGCCTACGGCGAAGGCGACGAGGCCCGCGATCAGCGGGGCCCAGAAGAAGCCCTTGGCCCAGATCATCGAGATGAACAGCGGGATGCTCAGGAACGCGAGGCAGTACCACCAAAATGTGGCCGCCCAGTGCTTCCGCACCTCATCGATGACCACCTCGCCCTCATCGGCCAACAGGTGGCCGTCGATGTCCGGCTCAAGCAGGCGTCCAATGACGCTCATGAGCTACTCGGCCAGTGACGTGAAGAAGCGTCCGATCGATTCGAAGGCCCCAAAGAAAGTCTTCACCGCTTCAGCCGCAGCCTCAGGCCGGGTGAACAGGTAGAAAATCACGAAGGCAGCGATCAATGCCACCAGGATCTTCTTGATCCATCCGCCCATGGGCGCCTCCTCACACAAGTTCGGCCTTAAGTGTGCCTCACGGCCACCCCGACGGCGCCAGCGACTCGCCGGTGTGGAAAACTAGCCGATATGGAAAGCAACGATCTTTTTATCTGCATCGATCACGTCGGCCTTGCCGTCCCAGACCTCGACGAGGCCGTGAAGTTCCACACCGAGGTCTTCGGTTGGCGTGAACTCCACCGCGAGGTCAACGAAGAGCAGGGTGTCGCCGAAGCCATGATGGGCACCGGCGAACAGGGCGAAGAGAACGGCAAGATCCAGCTGCTCGCCCCGCTGAACGAGAACTCCACCATCGCCAAGTTCATCAGCAAGAACGGCCCCGGCATGCAGCAGCTCGCCTACCGTGTGGCCGACCTCGATCACGTGTCCGAGGTGCTCAAGGAGCGCGGCATGCGTCTCCTCTTCCCCGAGGCCAAGCGCGGCACCGGTGGCTCGCGGATCAACTTCGTGCACCCCAAGGACGCCCGCGGCGTGCTCCTCGAGCTCGTCGAACTGCCGAAGGACGCCGTCGAGCACTGATCTGCTTCAGCAACATTCAGGGCAGGGTGCTGGTGTGCCCTGCCCTGTGTTGTCCCCTGAGCGACTAGGCTCGGAGACGTTCATCCGCCCGAAAGGACATCACTGTGAGCGAGTCGTCCCGCGATCTTGAGACCGAAGAGACCGGCCTCAACCTTTTCGACGAACAGGCTTCCGCCGCTGGCAGCTTCCCGTCGGCCATGCTCGGATACGACAAGCATTCGGTCGACGGTTACGTGCGTGAGATCGAGGCGAAGGTCCGCTCCCTCAAGGCGCAGGTGCGCGAACGCACCCGCGAGGTCGAGTTCGTGAAGTCCGAGGTAGGCACCACCGATTTCAGCCGCCTCGGAGCCCATGCCACCGGGCTCCTTCGCGCGGCCGAGGCGCAGGCCGGCGACATCGTCACGCGGGCCGAGCATGAGGCCGAGCGGATCAAGACGGAGGCCCGGCGCACGGCGTCGGCGCTGCGCGAATCGGCCCAGCAGGAGGCCGACGACGTCCGCCTCACCGGCCTGGCCGGGCTCCGGCAGTTGCGCCAAGAGCAGGCCGACATCGGCAAGCAGACACTGGAGATGGCTCGCCGCGACGGCGACATGGCGATAGAGGACAGCAAGGCGCGCGCCGCGAGCATCGTCGACGGCGCGAACGCGCAAGCCCAGAGCATTCTTGAGACCGCCCGCGTCGAGGCCCAGCGGATGGTGCGCGAGGCCGCCCGCAAGGCGGCCGAGACCCAGTTGGCGGCCGAGAAGACGGCTGAAGCGCAGCTCGCCGAGTCCGCTGCCGCCGCCAAGGCGGCCGACGAATCCATCACCGCTCGCCTCGCCCAGTCCGAGAAGGACGCGGCCGACGCGGCCGAACGAGCCAACGAGGCGCGAGCAGAGGCACAACGCATCCGCGCCGAGGCCGTCGAGGCGGCGGAAGAGGTGCGGCTCGCCGCCACCCGGCAGAGCGAAGAGACCCTCAACACCATGCGCGAACGCGCCCGCGACGCCGAAGCCGAGCTCGAGGAGAAGCTGGCGTGGCGCAAGGAGCAGCTCGAGCGAGAGATCGCCGCTCTGGAGACCCGTCGCGCCACCGCGCTGGCCCAGTTGGGCGATCTGCGTCAGCTGGCTCAAGAATCTAGCGAGCAGTACCCCGGCGAGGGCACGCACGATGACGACGCCAACCCCGAGGACCAAGCCACGGTGGTCATCAGCCCCAACGCTGGTGAGCGGTGACCACATCCTCTGACGATTCCGTCGAGCCGATCGGCCCCGCCGACGACGCCGGCGCAATGCAGCCCGCTGAGCCGACTCGTCGGCGTCGACGCTTCGGGCTGTTCCGCGCCGTCGGGTCGGCAACCCGCGGCGCGAAGAAGTTCCTCGCCCCGGTCCCCGTGGACGAACCGGTCCCGGTGCCCCCCATCATCGTGGCGCCGTCGGAGACGGTGCAGGGCCGATCACCCTTCGCGATGGGCTTCCTCGGCGCCGTCGGTGTGCTGGTGGCCCTGGCCTTGGCCCAAGCGGTCACGGCTGTCCAGAGCGTCATCATCCTCGTGGTGCTGGCCCTGTTTCTGGCCTTGGGCCTCAACCCAGCCGTCGAGTTCCTGACGGTGCGCCGGGTGCCCCGCACCGCCGCCGTCACGATCATCACGCTCACCATGCTCGGCGCGGTCGCCATCGGCCTCACCGCACTGGTCCCCGTGTTCACCGAGCAGACGCAGCGGCTCAGCCAGAACCTCCCAGAACTCCTGCGGAACCTAGCCAGCCATCCACGGGTGGCGGAGCTGGATCGCGAGTACCAGATCGTGGAGCGGGTCACTGAGTTCCTCACGTCGGGTTCTCTCATCGACACCCTCTTCGGCGGGCTGATGGGCGCGGGACGGTTGGTGGCCAACCTGCTGTTCTCGGTCATCGTCACGCTGGTGCTGACGATCTACTTCCTGGCCTCGCTACCGGCGATCAAGGAGACGATCTACGCGTTCGCCCCGGCGTCGAGGCGCCCCCGGGCCAAGTACCTGGCGGATGAGATCTTTCGAGGGGTGTCGGGCTACATCACGGGCATGTTCGTCATCGTCAGCGTCGCCTCCGTGTGCGCGTTCATCTTCATGAACATCGCCGGGCTGGGCTCCTATTCGCTGGCGCTGGCGTTCGTCGTCGCGCTCTTCTGCTTCATCCCCCTTGTGGGGTCCACCCTGGCCATGGTGGTCGTCGCGATCGTGGGCTTCGCCGTCAGCCCCACCACCGGCATCGCCACCATCGTGTACTTCCTCATCTACCAGCAGTTCGACGCCTACGTGGTCTACCCCAATGTGATGAAGCGCACCGTCAAGGTGCCCGGGGCCCTCGTGGTGCTCTCGGCCATCATCGGCGGCATGCTGTTCGGCGTCATCGGCGCCGTCATCGCCATCCCCGCCACGGCCGCTCTACTGCTCTTGTTCCGGGAGATCGTGCAGCCCGCACTGGACGCCTCTTAGGCGCTTTTGCCCGCCTGCCGGAGGTTGGTAGGTTTGGGGGGTGCGTTTGGTGATTGCTCGGTGTCAGGTTGACTACGTCGGTAGGCTCACCGCCCACCTCCCCATGGCCACTCGCCTCATCCTCGTCAAGGCCGACGGCTCCGTGTCCGTCCACGCCGACGACCGCGCCTACAAGCCGCTCAACTGGATGAGCCCCCCGTGCACGCTGCACGTCGATGAGCCCGACGGCGACGCGGCCGAAACGCTCGGCGTCACCGAGGTGTGGCGCGTCCGGGCCAAGGACGGCGACACGCTGCGCATCTCCATCGCCGAAGTGCTGCACGACAGCGCCCATGAGCTCGGCCTCGATCCCGGCCTGCAGAAGGACGGCGTCGAGGCGCATCTGCAGGCGCTGCTGGCAGAGCACCCCACCACCTTGGGCACCAACCTCAAACTGATCCAGCGCGAGTACCTCACCCCCATCGGCCCCGTGGATCTTCTGTGCCGCGACGAGGCCGGCTACGTCGCCGTCGAGGTCAAGCGGCGCGGTGAGATCGACGGAGTCGAGCAACTCACCCGCTACCTCGAACTCATGAACCGCGATCCCGGTCTGTCGCCGGTTCGAGGCATCTTCGCCGCCCAGCAGATCAAGCCCCAGGCCAGGGTGCTCGCCACCGACCGCGGCATCGAATGCCGGCTGGTGGATTACGACGCGCTGCGCGGACTCGACAACGCAGACGAGCGGCTGTTCTGATGGCGAAGCGCCCCTCGAAGCATCTCCGGGCTCCCCGGCCCCTGCTCGGCGGAGGGTCGCAGCGCAAGGTCTCCAAGCGCGGCGTGGAGTACATCGTCCGCGACGTCAGCGCGCAGCGCGCCGAAAAGCAATACCGCTGCCCGGGTTGCCAGCAGGTGGTGGCCATCGGCACGGCCCACGTGGTGACGTGGCCCGTCACTCCCCCACTCGGCATCGACGCCGGGCTGGACATCCGCCGTCACTGGCACACGCATTGCTGGAATCAGGCATAACCCATGAAATTGCACTCGCTCACCGTCGGCTCCGGCCCCATCCATGCCGTCTTCCTCCATGGCCTCTTCGGTCAGGGCAAGAACTGGGGATCGATCGCATCGGCTCTGGCCAACGTCGCCACCTGTCACTTGGTGGACCTCCCCAACCATGGCCGCTCGCCGTGGACCGAATCCTTCTCCCTCGACGGCCAGGCCGACGAGGTGATCGAGTGGCTCGAGGAGACCTTCGACGAGCCCGTCGCACTGATCGGTCACTCGCTCGGCGGGAAGATCGCCATGCGCATCGCGCTGCGTCAGCCGTCGCTGGTGGACAGGCTGATGATCGTGGACATCTCCCCGGCGCGCAACGTGGCGGCGGCCAACTTCGTCAATCTGGTGGCGGCCCTGCGCACCCTGAACCTCGACGAGGTCAGCAGCCGCACCTTCGCCGACAAGGAGCTGGCCGAGCTCATTCCTGACGTGGTCGTCCGGCGCTTCCTGCTGCAGAACCTGCGTCTCGCGGGTGAACACTGGTTCTGGTTGGCCAACCTCGACCTGCTCGGCGATTCGCTCCACAAGATCGGCGGCTGGGATCCGATCGACGGCACCTACGACGGTCCCGTCCTGTGGGTCAACGGAGGCCGCTCTCCCTATGTCCAGCCGGAGCATCTGGCCCCCATGCGGGAACTCTTCCCGCGCGTGCTGCAGGTGACGCTGAAGCGGGCCGGGCACTGGGTGCACGCGGACGATCCGGAAGCCTTCACGGCGGTCGCGGATCGGTTCCTGGCGACCACCCAGGAGTAACCCGCGCTAACCCAGCGTGACCGAGGTGATCTTCGCCTCAGCGATCGGCGAGGTCTTGTCGAAGCCGTCCACACCTTGGGCGGCGATGCCCCCCACCACGTCGGTGCCTGCCTGATCCATCGTCCCCAACACCGTGTACTCCGGCGGGAGGTCGGTGTCGGCGTACACGAGGAAGAACTGGGAACCTGCGGTGTTCGGCGAAGGTCGCTTCGCCATGGCCACGGTGCCTGCCGGATAGGTCAGATCCCGGGTCACCTCATCGACGATGGTGTAGCCGGGGCCGCCGGTGCCGGTGGCAGTGGGGTCCCCGCACTGCAGCACGAAGATGCCGAAGTCGGTGAGGCGATGGCACTCGGTGTTGTCGAAGTACCCCTGCTGGGCCAGCGACACGAACGAGTTGATGTTGCACGGCGCCTGCGCCCGATCCATCGTGATGGTGACGTCGCCCGCCGTCAGGTGAACCGTCGCGGTCACCTCGCCGGTGTTCGACGCGGTCGTCGACGGCGGATCCACCGCCTTCGCAGGCTCACCGTCCGGTGGATAGCTGCACTCAACCATCTCGCCCTGCACGGATCCGCCGGTGTTGGACTGGTTGGCGTCGGCACAACCGGCGACCGCCAGCAGGGCAACCGCCATCAAGAGGTGGGAAGTTCGCACCCCCACACTGTGGCATAGATTGGGTACATGGTCACACTCTCGAAGATCTACACCCGCACCGGCGACGCCGGCACCACCCGCCTCTCCGACAACTCCGAGGCCCGCAAGACGGACGCCCGCGTCGAGGCCTACGGCCACGTCGACGAGGCGAACTCCGCTGTCGGGCTGGCCCTCGCCTTCGGGGGCCTGCCCGAGCGTCTCGTCGAGATGCTGTCGCTGATCCAGAACGAGCTATTCGACGTGGGGGCAGACCTCTCCACGCCCCTGAACCCGGAACCCAAGTGGGCGCCCCTGCGCATCGAGCAGGCCTCCGTCGATCGTTTGGAGGCCTTCTGCGACGAGCTGCAGGAGGACCTTCCGGTGCTGCGCTCCTTCATCCTGCCCGGTGGCACTCAGGCGGGCGCCCAGCTGCACGTGGCCCGCACCATCACCCGCAGGGCGGAGCGTCAGGCGTGGCGCTGCGTGGAGGAGTTCGGGACGGATGAGACCGGCGGCATCAACCTGCTGGCGATCACGTATCTCAACCGGCTCTCAGACCTGTTGTTCATCATGTCGCGCGCAGCCAACGGCACCGAGGGCGAAATCCTCTGGGTGCCGGGCACCGACCGGGAGAACCCGAACCGCCGCTAGCCGGCTAGTGCGGAGAGCCGCCGCTGCCCGGTAGATAGTTGCTGCCGGGCGGCGCGGATTCGAGCCAGCTCATCAGGCCCAGCACGTCGTCGGGGGCCATCGAGAGGGTGTGGACGCGCTCCGAGGCCCGCTCCTTCAGCGTGATCACGACAGAATCGTCGAACAGCGCGATGGCCTCTACGCCGGAGGGCACTCGCTGCGTCAAGAAGGTGGAGCCGGTGCGTTCCAGCACCAGCTTCGGGCTGAAGCTCAGCGAGAAGGCGCGGAACCACTCCAGCGATTCGCCGCGGTAGCGCGCCACGCCCAGCACCCACCCGGCGCCAGGAGTGTCGTCGCGCATCCGGTAGGCGCAATCAAAAAGACCGCCCTGGCCGGTGAGCCAGCGGCGGCGCAAGTACAGGAGGACGAACGGCAGCAGCAGAAGAGCAATCACGATCACAGTCGCGATCACGATCTCCCACGGCATGTGCAGGTACTCCTTCAACTATGCAGTCAGGGCAGCCCCTCATCCGAGGAACCGCCCTGACATGCGTGTGCGTAACTAGTTTCCGTTCGCCTTCTCACCCGCACGGATCTGAGCCTTCAGAATCCGCAGACGGTGAATCTCGGCGTCATCGGCCTGGCCCTGCAGGGCCTTGGCCTCGAGCGGAGCAAGCTCCTTGCGGGCTTCCTCCATGCCAACCTCGTGTCCGAGCGTGGCTTCTTGGGCGAGCACCGAGACGTGGCCGTGGGCGACGGAGATGAATCCGCCGTCCACCACCAGCGATTCGCTGCGGCCGTCAGCCGTGACGATCTCGACGACACCAGGCACGAGAACCGCCAGCAGCGGCTCGTGGCCCGGCAGGATGCCGATGTCGCCCTCGACCGTGCGCGCCACGATGTTGACGGCCTCCCCCGACCAGACCTGACGGTCGGCCGAGACGACCTCAACCATGAGTGGGGGACGATCCATTATTCTCAGTTTTCCTTCTGGATCTTCGACCAGTTGGCCATGACGTCGTCCATGCCGCCGACGTTGAAGAACGCCTGCTCAGCAATGTGGTCGACATCGCCGCGCACGATCATCTGGAATGACTCGATGGTGTCGGCCAGCGGCACGGTCGAGCCCGGGATATTCGTGAACTTCTCGGCCATGTAGGTGTTCTGCGACAGGAACTGCTGGATGCGGCGAGCGCGGTTGACGATGATCTTGTCCTCTTCACCGAGTTCGTCGATGCCGAGGATGGCGATGATGTCCTGAAGTTCCTTGTTGCGCTGCAGGATCTGCTTCACGCGCACCGCGGTGTCGTAGTGCTCCTGACCGATGTACTGCGGGACGAGGATGCGCGACGACGAGGTCAGCGGATCGACGGCCGGGTACAGACCACGCGAGGCGATCTCACGGGAGAGTTCCGTGGTGGCGTCGAGGTGCGCGAACGTCGTGGCGGGAGCCGGGTCGGTGTAGTCGTCGGCG
>DYZF01000074.1 GCA_020741375.1 Tessaracoccus flavescens | reverse complement strand
GCCGAGGCCCAGGAGAACGTCGCCGGGCAGGCCGAGAAACGACACGCTGCCCAGATCAGGCAGCTGCAGGTTCGCCTCGCCGCCGATGTGTTCTCCACCCGTTTCGGGAGCGCCGCCGCCGCTACAAGCGGTCAGCCCCACTCCGATTGCGCCTGCCAGAATGGCACCCACCCATCTGGGCTGTGCTCGGCGGGCAGTCCTTTCGCTTCGTGCGATAGTCATCTTCGACCAGTGCTCCTTGAAGACAAGTCGGCGGCACCTTTGCCGTCGCCAATCACCCTACGCTGGGCGATTTTGCAGCCGACTTCGGGGTGGCCATTGGTGCACGGCTAGGGTTCATGCATGCCCCGCGACGAAGAGGTCTTAGACCTGGACGCCCCGACGCCGACGCGTGCGTTCGCCGTCGAACGTCGCGGCTGGACGACGGGCAGGATCTGGCTGGCGATCGGGGCCTTCGCGCTGGCGGTGATCGTGCTGGCCGCGGTGATCCTCAGGCCGCAGGCGAGGTTCGAGCCGGAGGTCGTCGGGCTGCAGAGCGAGCCGACGACGGTGTGGACGAGCGAGCTGGGGGTGCCCTGGTTGTCGCCCATCGGCGACGACCGGATCGCCGTGTTCACGCCGGAGGGCAACAGCCGCGTGGTGGAGGCCGCGACGGGTCGCGAGCTGTGGGCCGTGGAGCAGGACCGGTCGGCGACGCCGTCGGAGGAGTTGCTGTCCTGGCTCTCAGACCTACCTGGTACGCGCTACGTCGCCTCGATGTATGGCACCGATCGCGCCGTCTTGTTCGATCGTGATTCCGGCGAGGAGCGGCACCGGTTCACAGTGCCGGGGGTGAAGGATGGCGATTTCGCCTTCCTCTGGTCCGGGACGGGCGGGTCGTTGCTGGTGGCCACCATCGTCGGCTCGGGTACGTTCTCGCCCCGCACCCTGATCACGCGGCTGGATCCGAACGATCCCAACGAGAGGCTGTGGACCGTCGAGCTTCCGCTCGGGCGCTTCGTCAATCACAACACCCCGGTGCTCGAGGAGTACGGGCTCATGTTCCTGCCGTCGGAATTCGGCGACAACACCTACCGACACGTCATCTGGGCGGATTCGGGGGAAGTTGTCGACTGGATGCTGAGCGGCGGTGAGTTGGCTCTGCTGGGCCTGGTGGGCGTGATCGCCTCGCCGAGCGGGGTGCGCGCCGTCGACGTGCGCTCCGGCGCCGAGCTGTGGCGCGGTGAGCCTGTGCACGGCAGCGGATTGGTCGTCGACGGTGACGCCCTCTACATGCTGCCAGCCGAGAATTTGGGACACCTCGTGCGGGTGGATCCCACCGACGGCACCGAGATTTGGCGCGCCGAGCGTGTGTTCTCCGCGTCGACGCTCACCACCGTCGGCCGCCACGTCTACATCGCCGACGGCGGCGAGCTCATCGTCTTGGATCGCGCTACGGGGCGTGAGGTGGCGCGCACCCCCCTCGGCTCGGACACCGTTCAGGCGTGGGCGGGCGACGGCGTGCTGGTCACCGCGGCGCACCCGTCGGCGCTCATGGACGAGCTCGTGCTCCAGGGCTGGGGCCCGGACGGAGCGCCGCTGTGGAGCCTCTCCAAGGACGGCGAGTACTGGCCCGTGGTCGCGGGCAAGCACCTGATGTTGCTGCAGGAATCCACGCTCAGCGTGCTGCGCTGAGACCCATTGAGCAATTAGATGGGTTCATTGGCGCGACACGCCCATGAGGCGCCCCGTTTCGCGCACGAGCCCATCTAATTGCTCATTCCGCCGGGCCCGGAGCGGGCGGGCAGAAACGAAACGGCCCGGGCGAACCCGGGCCGTCGTCGTCTTCTAGAACGCGTCAAGCGCCTTCTGCCACCGCGCGCTGAGCGCGTCGCGGTCTGCGCCCTCGGGGAGGAAATCGTGAATCAGATCGATCTGCGTGCCCTCGTCGACTTCCTTGAAATCAACCTCGACGAGCGTGCGCGGCGCGCCTTCGCTCTCATGCCATGAGAAGCGAACCTGCTCCATGGGGTGGAAGCTGCGGGTGACGCCGTAGGAGCCGTCTGCGGACTCCCAGTTGTCGCCCTTGGAGCCGAGGGCTCCGCCTTCACCCAGTAGGGGCTCGGCGCCGTTAGGACGCATGAGCTCATCCCACACTTCACGAAGCGGCTTGGCGACGACCCGGGTCACCTTCACGCTTTTCGAATCAACCGTCTCCTCTGTGACAGTGTCCATTGCAGTGCACCTCCTGGTACGTGGAGCAACTCCCTTGGTGCTCCGATTTGTCTAGCCTAGACCCCTCCCAGCAAGCCCGTGGGGGGTGTCTGGATTAAGGGTGGTCGACGGCGAGAATCGGGCAGATCCACCGCCCACTTCCTGCCACACACCACCCAGATGGGATCACGACAGCGCGGTTCCGCAGGAGCCGCAGAACTTCGCCGAGGCCGCGGCGCGCGTGCCGCACTGGCTGCAGAACGGGCCATCCGCGGCGGTCTCCGGAGCCGTCGGCTCGCCGCGCACATAGTCGATTGTGTCCTTGATCACGGGCGCGGTCTCGCCGGCCGTGTAGCGGCTGGCTTCGCGCAGCCACCCCACCTGAGCCGCGGCAAGCCCTCCGACCAAGCAGAACCCGCCGGCCGCGATCAGCATGATGTCGCCGGGGCCGCCGGCCATCGGGTTGTCCCACGAGGCCATGAACTTGGGGATACCGACGAACAAGAGCACCACGCCCAGAACCAGCAGCACGACGGCAGCCGCGCGGAGGCCGGTGCGGACGGTGGATTGATTGCTGAGGCCGGGGTTCGACATGGCTCCTCCTTGGGGATGGTAAAACGCTACGCCCACCCGAGATCAGCCAGCATCAGACCCGAGTCTCACCCTTCTCGCCCGGCGCCGGCAGCGTCGACGGCGCCCCTCGCGGTGAGCCCGCGGGCCGGCCAGTAGAGTGCTGGGCATGTCAGCAGAGCCGCTGGAAATCCACATCATCGCCGACTCCACCGGTGAGACCGCCGCCCGCATCGCCCGCGCCGCGATCGCGCAGTTCCCGAGCCAAGAGTTCCAGACGGTCCGCCACCGCAAGACCGGCACCACGAAGACGCTGATGACCGCGTTGGAGAAGGTGAAGAACCGCGCCAAGGCCGTGCCCGTCGCCGTCTTCTTCACGCTCGTCAACGAGGAGCTCGCCACGCTGGTGCGCTCGTTCCTCAAGGACGCGGAGATCCCGTATGCGGATCTCATGACCAGCGCCATGCAGGCTCTGGAGACGATCACCGGCATCGACGCCGACCAGGTGCCCATGCGCCCCGTGGGAGTGGAGGCGGAGTACTTCGTGCGCATGTCGGCCATCGATTTCGCCGTCCGCAACGACGACGGCTCTCTCCCGGAGATGCTCCGCGAGTGTGACATCTGCCTCGTCGGCCCCTCCCGCTCCGGCAAGACCCCGCTGTCGATCTATCTCGCCTACCTGGGCTACAAGGCCGTCAACGTGCCCCTCGTGCCGGGCATCGATCCGCCGAAGGAACTGTTCGAGCTGGACCGCTGGCGCATCGTCGGCCTCACCATGGACGCCGAGCGGCTGCTGAAAATCCGCGGCGAGCGCGTGCGCGGCATGGGTGGCTTCGGCACCAAGGACGGCTACGCCGATCTGGTGCGCATCTACGACGAGTTGGACGAGATCAACAAGGTGCAGCGCCGCCTCGGCTGCCCCATCATCGACACCACGGGCGTCGCGATCGAGGAGGCGGCATCCCGCATCATCGATTACGTCGACGACCGCGCCAAGCAAGTGGGCAAGCGCCTCCGCCGTCCCCCCGGCATCATCCAAACCACCAAGGCCTTCAAGCCGTAGCCGCAGCAGGTGGCGGGGGTGGCGCCGTCGCGGCCACCTCCACGGCTCCACCCTGCCGCGACCGATGCCCCGGGAAACCACGAAGGGCCCGGCCTAAGCCGAGCCCTCCGCGGATGTGGTTACTCAAACACGGGTCAGTCGATCACTCCTTGACGTCGTCGTCGACCCAGTCGAACGTGCGCTCGACGGCCTTCTTCCAGTTACGGTACAGACGATCGCGCTCGCCCTCGTCCATGGACGGGCTCCAGCGCTTGTCCTCGGCCCAGTTGTCGATGACGTCCTGCTCGCCCTCCCAGTAGCCGACGGCGATGCCGGCGGCGTAGGCGGCGCCCAGAGCCGTGGTCTCTGCGACGACGGGGCGGACCACGTCGACGCCGAGCTGATCGGCCTGGAACTGCATCAGGGTCTCGTTGGCGGTCATGCCACCGTCAACCTTGAGCTCGGCGAGCTTCACACCGGAGTCGGCTTCCATGGCGTCCAGAACCTCGCGGGTCTGGTAGGCGGTGGCCTCCAGGACTGCGCGGGCGATGTGGCCACGGTTGACGTAACGGGTGAGGCCCACGAGGGCGCCACGTGCGTCAGCCTTCCAGTACGGCGCGAACAGGCCGGAGAAGGCCGGGACGAAGTAGGCGCCGCCGTTGTCTTCAACGGTCTCAGCCAGCTGCTCAACCTCGGGAGCCGAGTCGAACATCTTCATGTTGTCGCGCAGCCACTGAACCAGCGAACCGGTGACGGCGATCGAGCCCTCGAGGGCGTAGATGGCCGGCTTGTCGCCGATCTTGTAGCAGACGGTGGTGAGCAGGCCGTTCTCGGACGGAACGATCTCCTCGCCGGTGTTCAGCAGCATGAAGTTGCCGGTGCCGTAGGTGTTCTTCGCCATGCCGGTCTCGAAGCAGGCCTGGCCGAAGGTGGCTGCCTGCTGGTCGCCCAGGATGCCGGCGATCGGCACGCCCGCGAACGGCGCCTTGGTCTCGCCGTAGACCTCGCTCGACGAGACGATTTTTGGCAGCATCG